>DVJR01000198.1 GCA_018716575.1 Candidatus Scatomonas merdavium
ATGTAGATTTGCGGGGATCGGGTGCGGAATGTGAGAAACAAACAGAACAGCAGGAAAGGTACGCCTCTGTTTTGGAGATTGCCTTTGAGGGTCATTAGATAAACTTACTCTGCTGTGATAAGTCGTTGGGGGCGGAAAGAGAACTGTCCGACGAAGGAGTTTTCTCTTTCCGCCCCCGATTTTAGACTTATCGCGGCAGGGTTTAGTTTATCTTTGACCCGAAACCAGCAATCGTAAAAACAGAGGCGTACCTTTCCGTTCGGGTTGTATTAACCTGCACCTTCCCCGCCAAACCGGAATTTGTACTTGCGAAAACCACCGGAGTATGGTACTATCTTTTCTGTGAGTACAAATGTTTTTCGTTGACGTACAGTAAAGGATTTTGGAGCGATGAGTGAGAAGTATTATGTGGTCAGGGCCAAAGCTCTGCCGGAAGTGCTTTTGAAAGTGCTGGAAGCCAAGAAGCTCATGGACAGGAAGAAACTGACCGTGCAGCAGGCCGTCGAACAGGTTGGGATCAGCCGGAGTTCTTTTTATAAGTACCAGGATGATATTTTTCCGTTCCACGATAATGCGAAAGGAAAAACGATCACATTTATTCTGCAGATGGATGATGAGCCGGGAATCTTGTCTGATGTGCTGAAAAGCATAGCGGCGTATCATGGCAATATTCTGACGATTCATCAGTCTATTCCCATCAATGGAGTGGCTACGCTGACGATCAGCGTGGATATAGCGCCGGAAGAGGGAGACGCGTCCGCCATGGTGGAGGCAATCGAGAGCCGGCCGGGCGTTCATGATTTCAAAATACTGGGCAGGGAGTGAAGAATATGATACAGATTGCAGTGTTAGGTTATGGAACGGTGGGTTCCGGAGTCGTAGAAGTTATCAATACCAATCATGCCAGCATCAACAAAAAAGCAGGTAATGAGATCAATATCAAATATGTATTGGATCTGAGGGATTTTCCGGGAGACCCGGTAGAGGAAAAGCTGGTGCATGATTTTGAGACCATTATCAATGATCCGGAAGTCCGCATTATCGTGGAAACCATGGGCGGAGTTCATCCGGCCTATGAGTTCACCAAGAGGGCGCTGCTGGCGGGAAAGAGCGTCTGCACGTCCAATAAAGAACTGGTGGCTAAGCACGGCCCGGAGCTTTTGGAGATAGCGCGTCAGGGAGATATCAACTATCTGTTTGAAGCCAGCTGCGGCGGTGGGATTCCCATTATCCGCCCGCTGAATTCGTCTCTGACGGCGGATGAGATTGATGAAATCACCGGAATCCTCAACGGAACGACCAATTATATACTGACCAAGATGGCCAGCGACGGTTCCAGCTTTGAGGATGCGCTGAAGGAGGCTCAGGACAACGGGTTTGCAGAACGCAATCCGGAGGCTGATGTGGAAGGCTATGATGCCTGCCGGAAAATTGCCATTCTCTCTTCCCTGGCCTTTGGCTGTCATGTAGATTTTGAGGATATCTATACAGAGGGAATTACGAAAATTACGGCTACGGATATCAAATATGCGCAGGCGATCGGCACCAGCATCAAGCTCCTGGCAACCAGCCGGAAGCTGGGCGAGGGCTTTTATGCCATGGTCAGTCCGGTCATGATTGATTCGAATAACCCGCTGTTCAGCGTACAGGGTGTATTTAACGCTATTTTCATTCACGGAAATGTGCTGGGCGACGCCATGTTCTATGGAAGCGGCGCAGGCAAGCTGCCTACAGCCAGCGCCGTGGTGGCGGATGTGGTGGACTGCGCCAAACATCTTCACAGAAATATCATGATGAACTGGAGCAGCAAGAAGCTTCCGCTGATGGATATCAGCCAGGTGAGAAACCGCTTTTTCGTGCGTGTATCGGGCAGTATGGCCGGAGAGCTGGCCGCTGTGGAAGAGGTATTCGGAAAAGTGGAGCCAATCAGCATTCCCAGCGTAACAGAAGAGTTTGCCTTTATTACCGGAGAGATGACGGAGGCCGAATATCAGGAAAAGGCCGCGAAGGTTCCCGGCATCATCAGCATGATCCGCGCGAGATTCTGAAGCCGGTAAAGAGGAGGAGTGTTTATTATGAAATATATTGTAATGCTGGGCGATGGTATGGCTGATGAACCGCTTGAAGAGCTGGGCGGCAGGACGCCGCTGGAATATGCCAGGACGCCCGTGCTGGACAGCTATGCGGAAAAATCTGAAATCGGCATGGTAGCGACGATCCCGGAGGGGATGTCCCCCGGCAGCGATACAGCCAATCTGTCAGTTATCGGTTACAATCCCAGAGAATATTATACGGGCCGTTCCCCGCTGGAAGCCCTGAGCATCGGCGTGCCTATGAAAGATACGGATGTGGCGCTGCGCTGCAATATCGTCACTCTTTCTGAAGAGGATGTTCCGTATGAGGAAAGAACGATTATAGATCACAGCTCCGGCGAAATCAGTACGGAGGATGCGGCTGTTCTGCTGAAGGCTGTCGCAGATGAGCTGCAGGATGATATTTATAAATTTTACGTGGGAACCAGCTACCGTCACTGCCTGATCTGGGCGGATGGAGAAGTAGTGCCGCTGACGCCGCCCCATGATGTGCTGGGACAGGTGATCGGGCAGTATCTTCCGGCGGATAAAAAGCTGAGGGAAATGCAGAAACGGAGCTATGAGATTCTGTCTGCACACCCTGTCAACGCAGAACGGAAGAAAAAAGGCCTGAATCCGGCGAACAGCCTGTGGTTCTGGGGCGCCGGCACAAAGCCGGCCCTGTCGCCCTTCTATGACAAATACAAAAAGCGCGGCGTAATGATCTCTGCCGTGGATCTGCTGAAGGGTATCGCGGTGGGCGCGGGTATTGAGAATAAGATAGTGCCGGGCGCCAACGGCGGCCTGGATACAAACTATGAAGGAAAGGCTCAGGCGGCTGTGGACGCATTGCTGAAGGAAGGGTATGATTTTGCTTATATCCATCTGGAGGCGCCGGATGAAATGGGACATCAGGGAAGTGTTGAGCGGAAGGTGCAGGCCATTGAAAATATGGATGGGCGGATTCTGTCCCTGATCCGGGAGCAGATGGACGCTTCCGGAGAGGATTACCGGCTGCTGGTGCTTCCGGATCACCCCACACCCATCCGCCTGCGGACTCACGTGGCGGCTCCGGTGCCATATCTTTTGTACGACAGCTCAGAACCGCAGGAACACAGCTGGCATTATAATGAAAAAGAAGCCGCGGCCAGCGGCAAGGTGATCGCCAGGGGATGTGACCTGATGGGATATCTGTTTTCTCGCTGAAATTCCGTTTTGGCGGGAAGAACGCAGAAAAAATTCGGACGAATAGAAGAATGCCGCTGTTTCCGGCTGCTGCTTCGGGATGCAAGACCATCTGCGCAGAGGCAGCCTGAGACAGCGGTATTTTCTATCCTGATGAGTGTTTTATCCTGCGTCAGTTTTCCTGTCCCCGTGTTTCACCCGTTACCTCACGGTAAAAGAAAGCAAACGTGGTTTCATAATAGGGCGTAATCCAGAAGAAACCGATGCCAACGCTTAAGAGTCCCAGAAGATACATTCCGGAGAAACTGAATTCCAGATACAGGAGCTTTTTCTTCCAGCCGCGCAGAAGCTGCATGCTCTGGCGCAGCGCGCCCAGAGGGGACATTTCCGGTTGATCCAGCAGCAGAAAAACAGCCAGACGAAAGCCGAGAGTCAGCAGAATGGCCAGGATTATTTCCGCTGCGCCCCAGGCCAGACTGAACAGATTGTACTGGAGTGAGGTGAGCACTTCCTGCCGGGCCAGATATTCCATATAAAGAGCAGGAATATGCAGCAGGCTGGTAATGCCCGTCAGTATCAGCTCCACCAGCAGGAAATGATCCGCCTGGTGTGTAAAAGCGAAAAACAGATCGCTGAAAGCAGCCTTCTGATTCCTGCTGACAGAAAGGGCGATTTTTGTGAGACCGTCTGTCAGCATACCTGAGAGTACCGAAATCATAAAAGCAATCAGAAGCTGGGTCAGATACATAGGCAGATTATCGGCTGTCTGAAACAGCGCTGAAGGAATGGAACTGACGCTAGACGTCAGCAGGGAGGCACAAAGGAGAGAAACAGCGAAAAATCCGTAGTTACCCTGCAGAAAATGGCGTGCCAGACCTTTCAAATAAACAGAATGCCGTCTCATGCTTCACCTCCCGTACTGAAAATCCCCAGATCCTCCAGGCTAATGCCGGAATCGTCGAAGTACTCCTCATACAGATCCTGAAACTGGTCGATATATGGATCCATGGCACCGGAGCGAAACAGATAGATACCAAAAGAAAATATGGCGATTTCAATTGCAAGCCCGATGGCAGACAGAGTCAGCCCGATTCGGGCATTTGATTTCATGGAGACGCTTCCTCTGGACAGAAGCGCCAAAAGGATTCCCAGAGCGCCTGTGATGAAAGAAATACCGATCCAGAACAGCGCAACGGAACAGATGCCCAGAACGAGCGCCGCAGAGGCCATTCCGGGAGATGAGTCATCGGGGCTGTCGTAATAGTTCTGATAATTATCCATGGTGAAAAATCCTTTCCGGCTGCATAAGCAGGTTGATTCAGACTTGCAGCAGTTCAGCTTCATTCTACAGGATGCGGTTGACAAATTCAAGTCCCCTTGTTAAGGTAGAATCTGCGGAGCGCCGGAGAGCGCGCAGGCAGAGTTTGGAGGTAAGAACATGGATATTATAAAGATTCTGGCCGGTGAGCTGGAGATAAAGCCAGCCCAGGCGGAGGCGGCGGTAAAGCTGATTGATGAGGGAAATACGATTCCGTTCATTGCCCGTTACCGGAAGGAAGTAACAGGTTCTCTGAATGATGAAGTGCTTCGTCGCCTTTATGACCGGCTGAATTATCTGAGAAATCTGGAAGAGCGGAAGGCACAGGTGCTTTCCGGCATAGAAGAGCAGGGAAAGCTGACGGAAGAGCTGCGGAAAGCTATAGAAAAGGCGCAGACTCTGGTTGCACTGGAGGACATTTATCGTCCATACCGGCCTAAGCGCAGGACGCGGGCCACTGTAGCGAAGGAAAAAGGGCTGGAGCCTCTGGCGGATCTGATCTGGCTGCAGCAGATCCAAAAGCCCCTGGAGGAAGAGGCCGGGGCGTATCTCTCTGAAGAAAAGGGCGTACATACCCCGGAGGAAGCCGTGGCAGGAGCCTGCGACATCCTGGCGGAGCGGATTTCGGATGAGGCGGAATACCGGACAGAGATCCGGAAACGCACCATGAAGGAGGGCAGGCTGACGGCAGCGGCCAGAGATGAGAAAGCAAAATCCGTTTATGAAACATACTATCAGTTCGAGGAGCCGGTGGCAAAAGTCGCAGGCTATCGGGTGCTGGCCATTAACCGGGGAGAAAAAGAGAAATTTCTGAATGTGAAAATAGAGGCGCCGGAAGAGGAAATTCTGCGCTATCTGGAAAAGAAAATCATTGTCAGGGACAATCCGGTGACGTCGCCGGTACTGAAAGCGGCGGCGGAGGACAGTTATCGTCGGCTGATCGCGCCGGCCATTGAACGGGAAATCCGGAATGACCTGACGGAAAAGGCAGAGGATGGAGCTATTCAGGTATTTGGTAAAAACCTGACGCAGCTTCTGATGCAGCCGCCTATTGCGGGGCAGGTGGTTCTGGGCTGGGATCCGGCATTCAGAACGGGCTGCAAGCTGGCGGTGGTGGACGCTACGGGAAAAGTGCTGGATACCACTGTGATCTATCCAACAGCGCCCACCACGCCGGCGAAGATCGCGGCGGCCAAAGAAACGCTGAAAAAACTGATACGGAAGTATCATGTAACGCTGATTTCTCTGGGAAACGGCACGGCTTCCCGGGAATCAGAGCAGATCATCGTAGAGCTGCTGCGGGAGATTCCGGAGCCGGTACAGTACGTGATTACCAATGAGGCCGGCGCCTCGGTTTATTCAGCCAGCAAGCTGGCCACAGAGGAATTTCCCAAATTTGACGTAGGGCAGCGGAGCGCGGCTTCCATCGCCCGCCGGGTGCAGGATCCGCTGGCGGAGCTGGTAAAGATCGATCCGAAATCCATCGGGGTCGGCCAGTACCAGCATGACATGAATCAGAAAAAGCTGGGCGACGCGCTGACAGGCGTGGTGGAGGACTGTGTAAACCGGGTAGGGGTGGATCTGAATACGGCTTCGGCATCCCTGATGGAATATATTTCCGGCATATCGAAAACGATTGCAAAAAATATCGTGGCCTACCGGGAGGAAAACGGCCGCTTCCAGGAGCGGAAAGAGCTTCTGAAGGTGCCGAAGCTGGGGCCGAAGGCGTTCGAGCAGTGCGCCGGCTTCATGCGGATTGCGGGCGGCACAAATCCGCTGGACGCCACAGGCGTGCATCCGGAAAGCTACGGCGCTGCGGAAAAGCTGCTGGAGCGGCTGAAGATGAAGCCCTCCCAGCTCCTGGACGGCCCTGCGGTATTTTTTATCAGGGACTATAAAAAGATGGCGGAGGACGTGGGCGTGGGAGAAATTACCCTGCGGGATATTGTGAAAGAGCTGCAGAAGCCCGGCCGCGATCCCAGAGAGGATATGCCCCGTCCCGTACTGCGAAGCGACGTGCTGGATATCAAGGATCTGAAGGAAGGCATGGTGCTGAAGGGAACGGTCCGGAACGTGATTGATTTCGGCGCGTTTGTGGATATTGGTGTCCATCAGGATGGCCTGGTGCATATCTCACAGCTGACAGATAAGAAATTCGTAAAGCATCCCCTGGAAGTGGTAAGCGTAGGGGATGTGGTAGAGGTAAAGGTACTGAATGTGGATGCGGAAAGGAAGAGAATCGGGCTGACGATGATTCTGTAAGCGCTCCGACAGTGCCGGAAAGAATATATCCGGCGGCTTTACAGCAGGGACGGATGTTCCGGAGAGCTGCCACCGGTTCGGTCAGTGCGGAATCATCATATATCCGGACAGCGAGAACTGGCTGAAGGTCTCGGTGGGAAAATGAAAGGTATCAGCATCTGGGAAGCATTTCAGGGAGCAGGGAAACTCTGCCGCGGCAGAGTCCCCGCTCCTTTTTCAGCTGTTTCCGCAGTGGTGTGCCTGGCTGCGTTACAGCGCAGGACACAGATCCAGCCGCAGAAAATAGCCCTGGTCATGAGAGCAGACAGGACAGGTTCGGGGAGCTTCCGTACCGCTGAAGATGTGACCGCATTTCAGGCACATCCAACTGATCCGGGAATCAGCCACGAACAGCCGGTTCTGCTCCACAAGCTCTGCGAATTTTCCGAAACGGTCTCCGTGGGTTTTTTCAATTTCCGCGATCATATAGAAGGAAGAAGCCACCCGGGAGAAGCCTTCTTCTTTGGCCTTGTCTCCGAAGCGCTGATAAACGTCGTCATGTTCCTCGTATTCATTGTGCTGGGCGGCCCGCAGCAGCCGGCCGGCGTCCTCGTAATTGTCTACCGGATAACCTGCGTCAATGATAACGGGAGTGCCGTTCAGTTCTTTCAGATGGTTGTAGAAAATTTTCGCGTGCTGCTGTTCCTGGTCGGCTGTAAAGCGGAAAAGCCGTTCCAGTACATGTAGGTGCTCCTTTCTGGAAAAGTCCGCGCTGAACATGTAGCGGTTTCTGGCCATGCTCTCCCCGGCAAAGGCCCGCATGAGATTTCCCCTTGTTTCGCTTTCTGCAAATGAAACTGACATAGATCTACCTCTTTTCTGCTGAAATGTTGTTTTACCTATTATTTCCGGAATATGGAGAAAATATTCTATATCCTGTTTCTGCGGTTCCCGGCAAAAAACAGCTTGCATATTCGCCGGCCGGTGTTATAATAGGTTTGTAGAAAATATAAAAAAATAACGGAAATCTTCAGGGCGGGGCGCAATTCCCCACTGGCGGTACAGTCCGCGACCCTCCGCTGTGCGGAGGCTGAACCGGTGCAACTCCGGTACCAACAGTTACAGTCTGGATGAAAGAAGAGAAAAGCAGTCAGTTGCGTATCACGCCCCGGATGTATCACGTCCGGGGTTTTGTAATGAAAAAGCGCGTTTCCTGCGCGCCTGGATACACGGACTACGGCAGGCGGCAGCCTGCATCGGAGACAGAAGATTTTCCGGGAAAAAGGAGAGATGACTTATGAAACAGGCAGCAGTCAACACGAACAGAAGAACAGGACGGAGGAGAACGGAGACGGCCGGAAGAACCCGCACTATGGTGCAGATCGCCATGCTGGCGGCAGTGGCGGCGGTTCTGATGCTCTGGGAATTTCCCCTTCCTTTTGCGCCGTCCTTCTATGAGCTGGATTTCAGCGAGGTGCCGGTGCTGATCGGCAGCTTTGCCATGGGGCCTTTCGCGGGATTCTGTATTGAGCTGGTGAAAGTGCTGATCAATCTGGTGATAAACGGAACGGATACCATGTTCGTAGGCGAGCTGGCCAATCTGCTGATCGGCTGCGCGCTGGTGGTGCCGGCGGGACTGATTTACCGGAAGCACAAGACGCGCCGTCACGCCCTGATCGGAATGCTGGCAGGCGTGGTCTGTATGGCAACCGTGGGAGCGGCAGTCAATGCGTTTATGCTTCTGCCGGCTTATGGAGCGGCCTTCGGTATGGAGACTTCCGCCTTTGTGGCGCTGGGTCAGGCGATCATCCCGGCCGTAGACAGTCTGTTTAAATTCTGTCTGTTGATTGTGGCGCCATTTAATCTGGTAAAAGGACTTGCCGTTTCGGTGATTACCCTGCTATTATATAAGCATATCAGCCGTCTGCTGAAAAGCCGCTGAGGCCGAACCGCCTCGCCGCTTTTTATCAGACATCAGAAGACCCGGCTGTCCGGGCCTTCTTTGTATCCGCGGGAGAGCGGACGGCGGAAACACAGGAAAAGGAAGTGAAAGCATGGCAGAGATAAAGAAAGTCCGTCAGATGACGGAAAATCCGTATGTGAATCTGTATCAGATAGACGGTGTGAATAAAAAAGGGCATCCGTCAAATTACTTTGTGGCGTCCCGTGCAAAGCAGATTCCGGAGCTGAAGCTGAAGACCAGGAAAAATACGCCGGACGGCGTGGTAATCTACAGCCTGTACGGGGAGAAAAGGGATCATGTTGTATTGATCCGGCAGTACCGGTATGCCATTGACGATTATATCTATGAGCTGCCGGCGGGTCTGGTGGAACCGGGAGAAGACTATCACGATGCTGCCGTGCGGGAGCTGCATGAGGAAACAGGGCTGGATTTTGAACCGATTCAGGCAGATCCCATGTTTGAAAAACCGGGGTTTACTACTATAGGGATGACGGATGAATCCTGTGCTACGGTTTTCGGATACGCCAGCGGAGAAATCACTTCCCGGTTTGAAGAGGAGAATGAGGAGATCGAAGTAGTTCTGGCGGACCGGGCGGAGGTTCGGCGCATTTTAAAAGAAGAGAACGTGGCGATCATCTGCGCTTATCAGATGATGCATTTCCTGAGCGAGACGACACCATTTGGATTCCTGACGGACGGAACGGGTCAGGTGTGAAGCTGACGGAAACAGGCAGTTACAATACGAGGAGGCCGTTTGCGCGGGAGACGGTTTACTCAGAGGAAATGGCAAACCGGATAAGGCACAGATCGAGGTATCTGCACCCTGTCCGGCTTTTTTCTTTTCGGATATTTCAGATTCAATCTTAAGATTTTGTCAGGTTATCGTCAGAAACTGTTCAGGTTTTTATACGATGATAGAACTATCAAAAGCAAAGAGTTTTTGAAATACAGAAAAGAAAGAAGGAAATTAAAATGAAATTTAAAAAATTACTGAAAAAAGGTTTGGTATTATGTGGAATCGGAGTTCTGGCATTTGCGATGGGAGCCTGCGGCGGTTCCAAGACCAGTTCAGGAGGCTCGACAAAATCAACGACGCAGTCAACGCAGAATAAGAGCAACTCTTCTAAGAGCAACAGCTCAACAAAGAAGAATTCCGGCAAGAGCGGTACATCCAAGAGTTCTTCCAAGAGCGGAAACAGCTCTTCCAAGAGCAGCACGTCCGGAACCAAAGGCGCTGCCAAGAGCAGCACGTCCGGAACCAAAGGAGCTGCCAAGAGCAGCACGTCCGGAACCAAAGGCGCTGCCAAGAGCAATACGTCCGGAACGAACAGCTCTTCCGGAAGCAATTCCAACACAAATAAATAAGACAGCCTGCTGCCGGACTCTGTCTGTTCCGGATATGCGACAGGATGATAGCGGCGGGCAGGCAGACGGAGGTGAAAACAAAGCATGAGCGGCACCAATATTCTGATTGTGGAAGACGATGCGGATATCCGCGAGGGAATCCGGATTCTTCTGGAAAGTGAAGCCTACGATGTGACGGAAGCGGAAAACGGCGTCCAGGGGCTGGAGCTTCTGCGGGAGGATACGGATCTGGTGATTCTCGATATCATGATGCCGGGAATATCCGGGCTGAAGACCTGTGAGGAAATCCGGAAGAAATCAGTCGTTCCGATCCTGTTCCTGACGGCCAAAGCCCAGGAGTCCGACAAGCTGATCGGGCTGATGGCAGGAGGCGACGACTATCTGGGAAAGCCTTTCTCCTATGCGGAGCTGCTGGGGCGCGTCAAGGCCCTGGTCCGGCGCTATCAGGTCTACCGTGGGAAGGAAGGGTCCGGCGGGCAGCAGGAAGACAGAACGATTGATCTGGCGAATATCCGGATTAATCTGGATTTTAACGAAGTATATGTGGACGGAAAGGAGGTGGAGCTGTCCACCCTGGAATATCGTATCCTTTTGCTGATGATGCAGCATCCCCAGAAGATTTTTTCGGCCCAGAACCTGTATGAGGCCGTCTGGGAGGAACCGTACTTTTATGACTGCAGCGGAACGGTTATGGTTCACATATCCCGGCTGAGAAATAAGATTGAAAAGGATGCGAAGAAGCCGAGACGTATTACAACGATCTGGGGAAAGGGGTATCGTTTTGAGCCGATGGCAGAATAGAAAAACGTCCATTTACGGACGGTTGGGCAGGCTGCTGCTGCTGGCAGCCGCTGTGGGAATACTGGCATTTCTGATGCTGTATGCGGCAGGTATGTCCCTGATAGACCGGTTTGCATGGGACGGCAATTATCTGGCCAGGGAAGGGCAGAACCGGGCGGACAGCCTGCAGGCATACATAGAGAAAAATAATGTCAGCACAGGGGATTCTGATAAACTGACAGTCTGGGTAAAAAAGCAGGCGGTTGTCGCCATACAGATATACAAGGATGGTTATCTGGTTTACGATTCCAATTATCCGGATGAAATATTTGATCCGGATGAATATGTGCTGAGTGAAGAAACAGAGCAGTATTATACGCTGAATTTTTCAGATGGAAGCGCCGAAGTATTTCTGTATGGCTTTTACGCGTATCAGTTCTATAATTATGTGCTAATCGGAGATATAGTAGTCGCCTTTGCGATTTTTTTCTGCGTAGTGATGGGCGGCATACGTCGTACCATTCATTATATCAGGAAGCTGAGTGAAGAAATTAAAATTCTGGAAGGCGGCGATCTGGATTATGAAATTACCGTAAAGGGCAGGGATGAGCTGGCAGAGCTGGCGGAAGGGCTGAATTCCATGCGGAAATCTTTCCGGGAGCAGAACAGAAGGGAAGAGGAGACAGTAAAGGCCAATCAGAGGATGGTGACGGAAATGTCTCACGACCTTCGCACACCGCTGACCGCTATCATGCTTTATACGGAGATTCTGCAGAACAGAAAATACGGAAGCGAAGAGCAGATGCAGGAGTACATTCGTAAGATTGACGAAAAAGCCCGGAGAATGAAGCTGCTCTCCGATCATCTGTTTTCCTATTCCCTGGTTCACGGAGAAAAGGAAAAGCAGCAGACAGAAAAGGTTCTGCTCCGGGCGGCGCTGTATGACATGCTGTCAGAGGCTGCATCCTATCTGGAACAGCAGGGGTTCCGCCTGGAAATGGAGGCTGTGTGGGAAGAGCGGTACATCCGTATAGATCCGGACTATCTCGGGAGAATTTTTGACAATCTGACTTCCAATATTGTGAAATACGCGGACAGAGAGAGCCCGGTGGCAATACGGTCTGTATATGTCGGGTCGATGGCAGGTGTTTCCTTTGAGAACAGGAAGGCGCAGCAGACCGGAAGAGAAGAAAGTACGGGAATCGGACTTCGGAATGTGGCGGGCATGATGCACAAGATGAAAGGAGTCTGCAAAATTTCTCAGACAAAGGACAGCTTCCGGATTGTCCTGCTGTTCTCAGGCTGTGAAAAAACAGCGGAGCTTCCGGCTTCCGGCGGAAAAAAATCACGTAGTAAAAAACGGCAGTTTGAATAAAAGAATAAAAGCGAAACGGTTTTTATGCGGCCGGCAGCCCGGAATGGTGAAGGGCAGCCGGCCGTTTTGACGCGCGGCCCTATTCACCGCTCTGCTCTGACTGCATATATTGGATGTACTCGGTTCCCCAGACCCGGATGCTTTCCAGGACGGGGGCGAATTTTTCCCCGATTTCACTCAGGGAATATTCCACCTTCGGCGGAATCTGCGGGAACTCTGTGCGGATTACCAGCCCCTCGGCTTCCAGATGCTTTAGCTGGGCGGAGAGCTGAGCTTCCAGGGAGATATTATCGGAGAGGAATATGCTCTATCTTGATTGATATGTTATGATATCAGAAATCTCTTATTTCTTTAGCTAAAGAGAACGGAATAATATCACCTGATTTGGTTTCAATATACGCTTTTTCCTCATGCATATAATCGATGATCTCTTGTGCTTTATAATTTTTAAATTTTTTAATTACTCTATCGACAATTGTTTTTTCACCGTCACTCAGGATGGAGTAATCCATTCCCTTTGTTGGATAAATGTGCAGCATAGAATCATATTTGGAGCTTTCTTCTTCGCGGACATCCAGATTTTCCAGGTTCATAAGGCTGTAATGTCCGACAGGGAGAGCTCCCATGGGCTTGTGTCTGTAAACCAGGCCTGTCACGGCATGGTCATTCAGTTTAAAGGATAATGCGTCCACATACCAGAGCATTTTCATAAGTTTTACTTTAAACAGATTCGATACATTTTCAGCAATATATGAAATTACGGCTTCAATTTTATCGATGTTCAGTGTCGTAAAACCGTTGGCTTCGGAAAGCTCTTCAAAAGCAACATATTCTCCGGCAAAGGCCTGGCGTGTCAAATATTCTTTTCCATAAGAATCCAGCTTTTCTACAATTTTTGTCCGTATTTCTGCTCTTTTCATATTGGAAAATTTTGCGGCAGTCTTCTTAAGAAATTCCAGAGCCATCAGGGGATTGTCTTTTATAAGGCGGAGCATTGTGTCGTAAGCCTCATCCTGGATGGCTTTACTTTCGTATCTCGAAATAGTAGCTTCTCCCCATCCCAGTAATCTTGCCAGGTCAACTTGCGACAGGCCATAATTTTCTCTTATGGCGACTATTTCATCGGAAGTGAGCAGGCCGTGTTCGATGCGATCAGCATTACGAGCATTCAGAAGATTTGCATTAGCCATGGAGCCGGTTTCAAATTCGTTTTCATCCGCAGGAGCATTTGCACAAAAATAAAATCTTTCTTCGTAAGTTACCTCTTCTCCTTTTAGTGTAATTGTTGCAAAACGTGTCCGTTCTTCGACTTCATGCGCTTTGTCGCACAATGGGCAATCTATATGAATTTTTCTGATTAAAGTACTGGTATTCATTGAATTCCCTCCTTTTCTGCCCTGTGTTGAATGTGTCATGTCATTTTCTTTATTTTTCCGTATTAAAACAAAATCTGTATCTGCGTTAAAGTCATCCGTTTCCAAAAGGGTTTTTAATTCTTTTAAAAATTCAATGACTTCACTTTTTTTCGATTGTGTACTGAGAAAAATAGTAGTCACCCCCAAGCATTACTATCAATTGATAGCATATAACTCAAATAACAGGTTGTCAAGAAAGGGACGGAACAATTTTGATTTGTTCTGATTTTTATATGGGAAAGCTGTCCCGCAGGCACAGCACGCCCCAGCCCAGCTCCGGATTAGGCCAGGCTCCATAGCCCGGCAGGCGGCGCGCGCCTCTGATCAGATAGGCCTTGACTTTTTCGCCATAGAGGAAGGGGTCGTTGCCCCGGACGATGCCCCATTCCATCAGAAGGGCGGCGGCACCGGTGACAAACGGGGTGGCGAAGGAGGTGCCGGTAAAACTTCCGTATCCGCCGCCGCTTCGGGCGGATCGGATACCTACGCCGGGGGCGGCCAGATCCGGTTTGACCTCCCGGAAGCTGCGGGTAAAGCCCCGGCCGGAAAAGTCTGCATAGGACTGCAGAGCGGAATTGTATGCGCCCACGGAGACGGCCCGCCGGGTGGCGGAGGGAACGGTCAGGGTTGTCTCCGGAACCGGGCGGTAGAATCGGGTGTCAGTTCCCAGGGAGCCGCCGCCCGGCAGCCACATGTGAAAGGCTCCGTCGGCAATCTGCTTAGGTGTCAGGCGCACCGTCCAGCTCCCGTTGTCTATATAGCTGCCATCGCCGGCAGGGAGAAAATCCAGATAGATTTCCTGAGCGGTGGAAAAGGGGCTTGGCATTCCGTAGAAGGCAAGCAGCTCCGTATTCTGCAGCTGAAAGCGCACAGGCCCCAGTACAGAACGGATGGGGCCGGCGGCGGCTCCGCCGGGATGAATGAGTTCTATATCGATTTCATCGGCGTAATTTTTCCAGATCTGGAGGTTGGTGGTGGACTCGTAGGGTCCCACGCCCAGCTCCACATCCAGAGAGGCGGACGGGGACAGGACGCCGGAAATATGATTGCCGCTTACGCCTTCATTGCCGGTTCCGATGCAGACGACGCACTGTCCGAATGAGGCGGCTGTATTGATATATGTAGATATCAGGGAATCCCCGCTGTGAGAGCCGTAGCTGTTGCCGAAGCTGATGTTGACGGCGACGGGCATCTGCAGCTCCATGGACAGGCGGATGATGAAATCCAGGCCCTGCATAAGCTGTGTGGTTCGGGGAAAGCCGTCCGGCTCCGGAGTCCCCAGCTTGACCACTGCGAGAGGGCTTTCGGAGGCGACGCCCCGCAGAGTCCCCTGGCTGGAGAGACCGTTTCCGGCGGCAATTCCCAGCACGGCGGTGCCATGGCCGCTGACATCGCGGCTGGGAACAAGGCGGTACTGTTCCTGAACATCTCCGGCGCTTCCTGCCGCCAGCGCCGCGTTGATCTCTTCCTGGGTATAAAGTGTGCCTGTGTGGTAGCCGGACGGCGGGTTGCCGGGAACGGTCTGATCCCAGAGACACAAAAGGCGGCTGGTACCGTCCGGATTGCGGAAATCGGGATGAGAATAATCAACGCCGGAATCGATACAGGCCACCAGCACACCACTTCCGAACAACCCTTCGTTGAACCGGCTGACAGGGGCAGCGCCGGATTGGACTGCGGTGATGCAGGAAGCTGCTTTTCCTTCGGAAACGGCAAAATAAAGCCGTTTCGGTTTTTCCATATAGGTAATCTGGGGAAGGAGACTGACGGTTTCCACCAGCGAGACGGGCAGGCGCAGAATCGCGTAATTGCCCAGAAGAAGTGTGGTTTCCAGAGAGAATTCTTCCAGAAAGGCGATATCCCCCTGGTATTGCACAATTACTTCGCAGGTCTGTTCAGCTGTGTCAAATCCTACGTTCAGCTGAAGGGATTGCCGCCGTTCTTCCGGCGTGGCATCCAGAGCCAGATTCAGGAGGTTTTCAATTTTCTGGCTGAGCATATGCTGCCTCCCGGGAAGGTTTGTATTAATTTATTCGGTCTGGGGAAAAATATTCCCCGCAGGGCGCCCGGCGGAGCCTGCCCCCGGAGAAAAATCAGAGCGGGAGCTCCGGAAAGATATGTATTTGGCCTTTGCGGATAACATAAAACATGATAAAATGATAGCGGCAGAAAGGATTACCTTTTTGCGTCTTATCAGACGGAAGGCTGCTGCGCCAGAGCAGTGGAATACAGAATACGGAGGCTGAATCAATGGAAACTTTGACGACTGTCAGGGAAATATATAAGAACAGAGAACGGTATCTGGGCCGGAAGGTCAGAGTGGGCGGCTGGGTGCGCAGCATCCGGGATTCCAGAAGCTTTGGCTTTCTGGTCCTTCATGACGGAACCTTTTTTGAGACGCTTCAGATTGTCTACGATGATAAGCTGGATAATTTTTCGGAGATTTCCAGACTGAATGTGGGGGCGGCCGTGATCGCGGAGGGGACGCTGGTGGAGACGCCCCAGGCGAAGCAGCCCTTTGAAATCCAGGCGGAGGGCATACGGATTGAAGGAGAGTCTGCGCCGGATTATCCGCTGCAGAAGAAGCGCCATTCCCTGGATTTCCTGCGGACGATACCCCATCTGCGGCCCCGGACGAACACCTTCCAGGCGGTATTCCGCGTCCGGTCGCTGACCGCGTACGCTATTCACCGTTTTTTCCAGGAGCGGGGCTTCGTCTACGTTCATACGCCGCTGATCACGGGCAGCGACTGCGAGGGCGCGGGAGAGATGTTTCAGGTAACGACGCTGGATCTGGAGCAGGTGCCCCGCACGGCGGACGGGGCTGTGGACTATTCCCGGGATTTTTTCAGAAAGATGACCAATCTGACGGTCAGCGGCCAGCTGAACGGCGAGACCTTTGCTCAGGCGTTTCGGAAAATCTATACGTTCGGGCCGACGTTCCGCGCGGAAAATTCCAATACGACCCGCCACGCGGCGGAATTCTGGATGATTGAGCCGGAGGTGGCCTTTGCTGATCTGGAGGACAATATGGAGCTGGCGGAGGATATGCTGAAATACATCATCCGGTATGTGCTCGCCGAGGCGCCGGAGGAGATGAATTTTTTCAATTCCTTTGTGGATAAGGGGCTTCTGGAGCGGCTGCAGCATGTGGCGGAGTCGGATTTCGGACGGGTGACCTATACGGAGGCCGTCCATCTTCTGGAAGAGCACAATGATGAATTTGAATATAAGGTGAGCTGGGGCTGCGATCTGCAGACGGAGCATGAGCGGTATCTGACGGAAAAGCTGTTTCGAAGGCCGGTATTTGTGACGGATTACCCGAAGGAGATCAAGGCCTTCTATATGCGGCAGAATCCCGACGGAAAGACTGTGGCGGCCATGGACTGCCTGGTGCCGGGGATCGGGGAGATCATCGGGGGCAGCCAGAGAGAGGAACGGCTGGAGCTTTTGGAAAACCGGATGAAGGAGCTGGGCCTGAAGGCAGAGGATTACGGATTTTATCTGGATCTGCGGCGATACGGGACCACGCGCCACGCGGGCTTTGGCCTGGGCTTTGAGCGTTGCGTCATGTACCTGACGGGTATGGGAAATATCCGGGATGTGATCCCGTTCCCCAGGACGGTGAATAACTGCGAGCTGTAGCGGGAGGCGGAATACGGGAGGATTTATGAAAATTATTCATACGGCGGACGTGCATCTGGGGGCGGAGCCGGATCTGGGCTATCCCTGGAGCCGCCAGCGAAAGGATGCGGTCTGGAATACCTGGAAAGCGCTGATTGAGAGGGTGCGGGAGAAAAAGGCCGGGCTTCTGCTGGTATCCGGGGATCTTTTTCACCGGCAGCCTCTGGTGCGCGAGCTGAAGGAAATCAATTATCTTTTTTCCACCATACCGGATACGACGGTGGTTCTGACGGCGGGAAATCATGATTATATCCGGAAGGATTCCTATTATCCGGAGTTTCCCTGGAATAAAAATGTAATCGGTCTGTGGGGGAGGGAGTGCCAGAGGGTATCCGTGCCGGGAAAGAATCTGTGCGTTTACGGATGCAGCTATCACAGTCGGGAAGTACCGGAAAATCTCTATGCGGACGTGCGGCCGGAGGGCCGGGAGGCCCTGCATATTCTGCTGGCTCACGGGGGCGATGAGAAGCACAGCCCCCTGAATCTGACGGGGCTGGCTTCCGCGGGCTTTGACTATGTGGCGCTGGGGCACATTCACAGGCCGCAGATTCTGGTGCGGAACAAGATAGCCTATTCCGGAGCGCTGGAGCCTCTGGACCGGAACGACACGGGGCCGCACGGCTATATGGAGCTTACCTGGGAAGCCGGGCGGCTTACGGCCGAATTCGTGCCCTTTGCTTCCTGTTCCTATCTGGATCTGAAGCTGGAGGTCAATGAGGGGACGACGCAGGCGGAGCTGGAGGAAAGGGCGTACCGTGCCATGGAGAAAGCGGGCCGGGAGAATATTTTCCGGCTGATCCTGACGGGAGTGCGTGATGTCCATACGGAATTTTCAGCCAGAAGGCTGGAGCAGGTGGGAAAGGTGACAGAGGTGAGAGACTGCACCCGACCGGCCTATGATTTTGACGAGCTGTCCCGGCTCTATGCGGGTAGCCTGATCGGGGAATATGTGGACTGCTTCTCGGGCAGCGACGACCCGGTGAAGCAGAAGGCACTGTACTATGGAATAGAAGCGCTGCTGGAGGCCAGGAAAGAATTATGAAGCTGTTGGAATTAAATCTGAAGAATTTCGGCCGGTTCCGGAACAGGAAGATAGAGCTGGCCGACGGCCTGAATATCATTTCCGGAGAAAACGAGAGCGGAAAGTCCACGCTGCATACGTTTATCCGAAGTATGCTGTTCGGCCTGCGGCGGCAGAGGGGCCGGGCGTCGCGCAGCGACGCCTACAGCCGTTACGAGCCCTGGGAAGAATCCGCCTTTTATGCGGGCGCGGTGCGGTTTGAAAGCGGCGGCAAGACCTTCCGCCTGTCCCGGAATTTTCATAAGGGGCAGACGTCGGAGGAGCTGGTCTGTGAGACGGACGGAGAGTGCCTGTTTGTGGAAAACGGCGATCTGGATATGCTGCTGGGCGGCGTCAGCGCCGGAATCTATGACAATACGGTGTCCGTGGGCCAACTGAAAAGCGTGACGGACGACGGCCTGGCCGCAGAGTTGAAAAATTACATGGCCAACTATCAGGGCAGCGTGGATGGCGCGCTGGATCTGCAGGCGGCGGAAGACCGTCTGAAGGCGAAGCGGAAGGAGCTGGAGGGCAGGCTTCAGGCCAGGCGGGACGCGAAGGAGACGGAAAAGAAGGAGCTGTATGGCCGTCTGGAATACGTCCGGCAGGAGTGCCGGACTCTGGAGGCGAATCTGCAGACGGCGGAAGCACAGCTGAAGGAAGAGATTTTTCACAGGGAGATCCCACGGCAGGATGTGAAGAAGGTTCTGAAAGAATCCATGGAAAAATCCGGCAGGAGATGGGTGCGGGTGATCGGAATTTCAGCGGCTGCGGCGATTCTGGTTCTGCTTGGGGTCATGCGGTTTCTGCGGGTTCCGTCCCTGCTGATCCGGGCCGGACTTGCCGTATCCATTCTGGTACTTCTGGGACTGGTGGTATTCGAGCTGACCCGCAGAAAAAAGACGGTGCTTCTGGAGGAACCGGATGAAATGAGCCGGACGATACAGAAGCTCCAGTGGAATGTGGAATATCTTCAGCAGGAGATACAGGGAAAGCGGACGGCCGCGGAGAATCTGGAACAGGAATACCGGGAATACTGCCTGTCCTGCGCGGAAAAGGATCCTCTGGAGACGGATCTGGAGGGCGTGCGGCTGGCGCTGGAAACGATCGGGAAGCTCTCCGCCGATATGGAAAAACGGGTGGGAGCCGCCTTAAAGCGGCGCATGTCTGAGATTCTCGCCCGGATTACGGATGGAAAATATCTGTCGGTTTCCCTGGATCAGGAGCTGAATATGGGCCTGCATACGAAGGATTATTATGTTCCGCTGAACCAGGTCAGCCGGGGAACCATGGAGCAGGTTTACTTTGCCCTGCGGATGGCAGCCACGGAGCTTCTGTGCGCGGAGGAACCGCTGCCGGTGCTGCTGGACGAAGTGTTTGCCATGTATGACGACAGGCGGCTGGCCGGGGTGCTGGAATGGCTGGCGGGCCAGAACCGGCAGGTGCTGATCTTTACCTGCCAGGACAGAGAGGAGAAAATCCTGCAGCGGCGTCAGATTCCGTACCGAAAGGTTACGCTGCCGTAATGGCTGCCGCTAAACAGAAGCCTTCGGACTCGGCCGGGCAAGCCGGAACAGTGCAGAAAATGGAGCGAAAGAAAGGAGAGCACAATGCTGACAATAGGAAGCCATCTGTCGTCCTCGAAAGGATTTTTACATATGGGAAAAGAAGCGGTGAGCATCGGGGCCAATACGTTTCAGTTTTTTACCCGGAATCCCAGGGGGTCGAAGGCAAAAGAAATCGATGAAAAAGACGTGGCGGAGTTCCGCCGCTTCGCGGAAGAGAACGGAATCCGCGTGATACTGGCTCACGCGCCGTACACGCTGAACGCCTGCTCCAAGGACGTCCACACAAGGGAGTTTGCCCTGCAGACCATGGAGGACGACCTGCGCCGGATGGAATATGTACCGGGAAATTACTATAATTTTCATCCGGGCAGCCATACCGGTCAGGGAGCGGAGGAGGGCATTCGCCAGATTGCGGAGCTTCTGAACGCGATTCTGAAGCCGGAGCAGACCACCACTGTGCTGCTGGAGACCATGGCCGGAAAGGGAACGGAAGTGGGGCGCTCCTTCGAAGAGCTGCGGGAAATCCTGGACCGGGTGGAGCTGTCCGATCATATGGGAGTCTGCCTGGACACCTGCCATGTGTATGACGCGGGATATGATATTGTGGGAAATCTGGAAGGGATACTGAAAGAATTTGACCGGGTCATCGGCCTGGACAGGCTGAAGGCTGTACATATCAATGACAGCAAGAATCCTTTTGCCAGCCACAAGGACCGTCATGAAAAGATCGGAGAAGGCAGCCTGGGGCTGGAAACCTTTGCGAAAATCGTCAATCATTCCGCCCTCAGGGAGCTGCCGTTTTATCTGGAGACGCCCAACGATCTGGAAGGGTATGCGAAAGAAATACAGATTCTGCGGAATGTCTAACCGCAGATATCCAGTACCTTCTGAAATTCCAGGGGTCCGCCGAACAGATCCAGGGCGCTGCCGATGGTCACATCCAGCCGGTTCCTGCCCTCTTCCTTCAGAAGGCGGAGATCCTGATAGCTGCCCACGCCGCCGGCATAGGTGACGGGAAAACAGTCCAGCTTTGACAGCAGGCGCACAAGCTCTGTCTCGATACCGGAAGCCTTTCCCTCTACGTCCACGGCGTGAATCAGAAATTCACTGCAGAGAGAGGACAGCTCTCTTAAGACGGCAGCGTCCAGAACCACATCGGTAAAAGTCTGCCAGCGGTCGGTGACGATATAGTACCGGCCGTCTTTTTTCCGGCAGCTCAGATCCAGTACCAGATGCTCCCGGCCTGCGGCGGCGGTGAGCTTCTCCAGATTTTCCCAGGAGATCCGGCCGTTCCGGAAGACGTAGGACGTGACGATGACATGGCTGGCGCCGGCATTCAGAAAGGTTTCCGCATTTTCCGCGGTAATGCCGCCGCCCACCTGCATACCGCCCGGCCAGGCTTGCAGAGCCAGGAGCGCCTGGCGAAGAGTGGCTTCGTAATAATCGGAAGAAGGCGGATTCAGCAGGATGATGTGGCCGCCGGAGAGGCCGCAGCTCTGATAGAGGCGGGCATAAAAAGCGGCGTCCTGGGAGGAGACGAAATTTTCCGCCGCCTGATCGCCGGCGTCCTTCAGGCTGCCGCCTACGATCTGTTTTACTTTTCCGTTGTGAATATCAATACAGGGTCGAAATTTCATATATTTTCTCTCTTTCGCAGCAGATTCTACTATTATTATGCACGGGAAATAAAAAAAGTCAAATATTCTGCCGTCTCTGTAGAACCGGGACAATTCGGAAGGACGGAGCCAGAATATAAAGCCGACAGGAGGCAACACCGATATGGGAGAAATGAAAAAGGAAGCCCGGATTCGTATGGTCCAAAACAGAATATGTAGGCTGCTGACCTTTCTGCCGGCCGTCTGTATGGCGTGCCTGATCTTCGGCTTTTCCGCTCAGACAGGAGAGGAGTCCTCTTCTCTCAGCAGGCAGGTGACGGAGGGGCTTGTGTGGGCTGTGGATCAGATTACGGGATCGGGATGGACAGAGGAAGAAGTGCAGGAGCGGGCAGAACGGTACGAAATATACGTCCGCAAGGCGGCACATATGACGGAGTACGCCGTTTTCGCGGTGACGGTGCTGCTGCCGCTGCGCGGCTGCGGGTTTCGGGGACGGCGGCTGTTTCTGATTACGGCGCTTGTCTGCGCCTCTTTTGCGGCGGGAGACGAGTGGCACCAGTCCTTCGTGGGCGGCCGGGGACCCTCTGCGGCGGATGTGGGCATTGATTTCACGGGAGCCTGCATCGGCATGGGAGCGGCCGGGGTGTTTCTCCGGCGGAGGAAGAAGGCGCGGGGAAAGGGATAACTTTCAGATTCCGGCTTGCCTTTTCCGGGGACGTGTGGTAAGCTGAAAAAAACGGAGACAGCGGGAAAGTGATATGCTCCCCGGCGTTTCCGGAAATTTTTTTATTTCATGTGAACAGGAGGAGAAAATGTTCAGATAATCTGCGAATGTGTGATGACGAACAGGAAGAGAGGGCCCGGGCAGGGTCTGGTTCGCGTACACAGCAGGCGCGCGGGAGCGTTCCGCGCCGGAAGCAGACAGTCTGGGGATTTTCTCTGTTTTATTATGAGCAGTGACGGATGGATACGGATTCGCCGGCGGCTGCCCTCTGGAAGAAAGCTCTCAGGCCTGTTTTCCGGCATGTGTCCGGGAAGCAGGCTTTTGCCATACAAAGGGCGGAAAAGAAGAGATGATACGAAGGGGGTATGCAGTATGCTGCAGATCAAAAACCTGACCATACGGCACCGGCAGGATTACCGGGTGCTGCTGGAGGATTTTTCGTTTGTCCTGAATCCGGGAGACCGGGCGGCGGTGATCGGAGAAGAGGGAAACGGAAAATCTACGCTGCTCCGGCTGATTCACGATCCGGCGCTTGTGGAGACGTATGTGGAGTATACGGGAGAAATCCTGAAAAACGGCGGCCGGACCGGATATCTGGCCCAAGAGCTGTCCGCGGGGGATCAGGACAGGACGATTCTGGAATACTGCGGGGAATGTCCGCAGTTCTATGAATGGACGCCCCGTGAGATCTCAGAGCTGGCGGGGCAGCTGGGGCTGAACCCGGAGCTTCTGTATTCCGATCAGCGGATGGGAAGCCTGTCCGGCGGGGAAAAGGTGAAGGTGCGCTTTGCCAGGATGATGCTGGAGCGGCCGGATATCCTGCTGCTGGATGAACCGAATAACGACCTGGATCTGGAGACGCTGGAATGGATGGAAGCTTTTCTGACAGGCTGCGGCCTGCCGCTGATCTGCATTTCTCATGACGAGCTGTTTCTGGAGCGGATGTCCAATGTCGTGATCCACCTGGAGCAGCTCCGGAGAAAGACGAAAGCCGTCTGGACCGTATCCAGAACCGGATACGCGGAGTATGCAGACGGGCGCGCCAGAGGGCTGGCGCGTCAGGAACAGGCGGCGAGAAGAGAGCAGAGAGAATGGAGGGAGCAGCAGGAGCGCTTTCGGAGAATACAGCAGAAGGTGGAGAGCCGGCAGAATTCCATTTCCCGGCAGGATCCTCACGGCGGCCGGCTGCTGAAAAAGAAGATGCATGCGGTGAAATCTCTGGAACGCCGCTATGCGAGAGAGCAGAAGGAGAGAACGGAGATGCCGGATCCGGAAGAGGCTATTTTCCTGAAGCTGGAAGGCGGAAGGAGAATCGCGTCAGGAAAACAGATTCTGGATCTTCGGGGAGAACGGCTGGAAGCGGGCGGCCGGATTCTGGCGGAAGACATCACGCTGCGGGTGACGGCGGGGGAGAAGGTCTGCATCATAGGGAAAAACGGCGTTGGAAAGACCACGCTGCTTCGAAAGATCGCGGATTCGCTTCTGGCCAGGAGCGATCTGAAGGCGGCTTATATGCCCCAGGACTACGGGGAACTGCTGGATATGGAGATGACGCCGCCGGAGTTTTTAAGCCGCAGCGGGAGCCGGGAGGAGCAGAGCAGGATACGGACGTATCTGGGCAGTATGAAATACACGGCTGACGAAATGAGCCATCCCATCGGACGGCTGTCCGGCGGGCAGAAGGCGAAGCTGCTGCTTCTGAAGATCAGCCTGGACGGGAGCGACGTGCTGGTGCTGGACGAGCCGACGCGGAATTTTTCTCCGCTGTCGGGGCCTGTCATCCGGGAGCTGCTGAAGCGGTATTCCGGCACCATTATCAGCGTTTCCCACGACCGGAAATATATAGAAGAGGTCTGCGACAGAATATGCCGTCTGACGCCGGACGGCCTGGAAGAGCTGCGGGGCTTTGCCGGAGAAATCTGATTTCCTGACATATGAGGAAAACCGGATCATAGAATGTAATAATACAGACATGCCGCAGAAGGGAGCTGACGTGAAAGTTCTGTATCTGGTGTCTGAGCTGATGATTCCCTGCCTGATTTTCTATATTGTAGCCTATGGGCTGATGGCGAAGCGAAATATATACAGTGATTTTGTGGATGGGGCCGGAGACGGCCTGAAGACGGCGGTGAAAATCCTGCCCACGCTGGTGGGGCTGATGGTGGCGGTGGGCGTGCTGCGCGCCTCGGGATTTCTGGACTGGATCGCGGGCTGGATCGGAAAGCTCTCAGATCCTCTGGGATTTCCGGCAGCGCTGGTTCCGCTGGCCATTGTGCGCCTGTTTTCCGCCAGCGCGGCTTCCGGCCTTCTGACGGATCTGTATAAACAGTATGGGACGGATTCTCAGATCGGAACCATCGCCTCCCTGATGATGAGCTGTACGGAAACGGTTTTCTATACCATGTCCGTCTATTTCCTGGCGGCCAGGGTAAATAAGACGCGCTATACGCTGGCCGGAGCCCTGGCGGCGGTTATCGCCGGCATTGCGGCCAGCGTGGTGCTGGCCGGTTTCGCCGGATAAGCATCCTACAGAAGCGGCACGCCGTTTCCGGCGCCGATGCGGTCTGCGCCTGCTTCCAGCATGGCGCGGGCTTCTTCGGGTGTCCGGATGCCGCCGCTGGCTTTTACCAGAGCGCGTCCGGCCACCGTCTTTTTCATCAGCGCCACATCCGCAGTGGTGGCGCCGCCTGTGGAAAATCCGGTAGAGGTTTTGACAAAGGCTGCGCCCGCCGATACGGCGGCTTCGCAGGCGCGTATCTTTTCCTCGTCGGTCAGCAGGCAGGTCTCCAGTATGACCTTGACCAGCGCAGGGCGGGAGGCTTCCACCACGGCGCGGATATCATCCTCGGCCAGCGCCCAGTTCTGATCCTTTACGGCCCCTATATTGATGACCATGTCGATTTCTTCTGCGCCGTCTGCCACCGCCTGACGGGCTTCGAAGGCCTTAGCGGCCGTGGACATGGCGCCCAGCGGGAAGCCGACCACGCAGCAGGTCTTAATCCCCGTGCCGGAGAGCTCCCGGGATACCAGGGCCGCATGGCAGCTGTTGACGCAGACGGAAGCAAAGCCGTACTGAATGGCTTCCCGGCAGTAGCGGATGACAGTGGCGGAGGTGGCGTCCGCCTTCAGCATGGTGTGGTCGATTTTATCTGCGATATTCATATTTCGGTACTCCTTTTCTCGATTTCTGTCGGTTTTTATTTTCCTGTTTTATGGAACAGCGAAGCCGTGACCCCGCCCGGAGGGTCCGGATTACGGTGTGCTCTGCGGGCATTTGTTTTATCCGCGTCTTGTCTGATCCGCATCCTGTCCGATGCCCTGCGGCCCCGGCGAGAGAATGGCTTCCAGTTCTCTGTGAATCAGGCCGTTGGAGGCCAGCACAGAGGAAGGGACGGTGCAGTCCAGAGCCCTGCCGGCCAGGTCTGTAACGGTTCCGCCGGCTTCCTGAATCAGGAGAAGCCCCGCGGCGTAATCCCAGGGAGACAGACGGCTTTCATAGAAGCCGTCGGCCCGTCCGGCTGCCACATAGGCCAGCTCCAGGGCGGCAGAGCCGATCCGCCGGATGTCCTGGGTGCGGAGATAGATTTCACGGGCTTTTCCGAAAATCCAGTCGGCGTATTCGTGGTAGTAGGGGGAAGTGCCCGTAAAGATCACACTCTGCTGCAGCGTACCGTTCCGGCTGGCGTGAACGGGCTCGCCGTTCAGAAAGGCACCCTTCCCTTTTTCCGCGGAAAACAGCTCGTCGGTATAGGGATTGTAGACGATTGCGGCGAGAACCGTGCGATGGCTGGCCAGAGCCAGGGAGACGGTGCTGTGGCAGAAATGATGAATCAGGTTCGTGGTTCCGTCTATGGGGTCCAGAATCCAGAGGGTTCCGTCCCGGTCTATTTCGCTGTTGTCTTTTTCCTCGCCCATGAACTGAATATCCGGGCAGAGAGCGGAAAGCTCCGCGGACAGCAGAGATTGTACCTGTATATCCGCATCCGTCACGAAATCGATGGGACCCTTCTGGTGAATGGAGGATACGAGGCTGGAATTCTCAAAAACGGTCCGGGTTTTCCGGACGATTTCCGCCAGCCGCCTGACGGGAATGGGGCAGATGCTCATAGTATCAGTACCTTCTTTCCTGAGATTTGCTGATTTCATTATATCCGCCGGGGAAGGGATTGGCAAGAACAGCCGGAAAGAAACCTCCGGACCGGCAGGGAAAAAATCCCGTGCCGGCCCGGAGGCATAAAGACAGCAGAAGCAATTTTATTT
>DVJR01000199.1 GCA_018716575.1 Candidatus Scatomonas merdavium
AAGGGTTGTTGGTTCGAGCCCAACTCGGGGAGTTGAAAAGATCTGTGAACAAGTTTGCAGGTCTTTTTTTCATACAGACATACAGACGATGCAGAAACCTGAAAAATGGCTGAGGTATTATCCTATGTGGCTGGCGGTGCAACTGTTTTCAGCATGCGGAAAAAGAATGGTTATTCATAATAGACAGGTATTAGACAGGGCATGAGAATCATAGGATAATATAATAGAGAAAATTCCCATTCGTGAAAATACAGGTCTGATGTGGCTTTCGGTGGCTCTCTCAACTGGTCTGGAACGCTGGAACAATTCATTGATAAAAAGAAAGGATTGGATTATGGACGTTTTTGAAAATGTAAAGAAAAATTTCGGATTTGGGTGCATGAGACTCCCGATGCGGGACGGAGAAGTGGATACGGAAAAATTTTCCCGTATGGTGGATTTTTTTCTGGAAAGCGGATTTAATTATTTTGATACCGCCCATGGCTATCTGGACGGGAAAAGCGAGACGGCGATCCGGGAGTGCCTGACGAAAAGATATCCCCGGGATCGGTATGTCCTGACGGATAAGCTGACAGATTCTTACTTCTGGAAAGAAGAGGACATCCGTCCGTTGCTGGAAAGTCAGTTGGAGGCCTGTGGGGTAGAATACTTTGACTTCTATCTGATGCACTCTCAGACGGCTGAGAATTTTGAATATTTTAAAAAATGTAATGCGTATGAAACCGCACTCAAACTGAAGGACGAGGGGAAGTTTCGTCACTTTGGGATTTCCTTCCATGATCGGGCGGAGGTTCTTGAGCAGATCCTGACGGAGTATCCTCAGATCGAAGTCGTGCAGATCCAGTTTAATTATCTCGATTATGACGATCCGGCGGTGCAGAGCCGGCAGTGCTATGAAGTCTGCCGGAAATTTGGAAAGCCGGTCCTTGTTATGGAGCCTGTTAAAGGCGGAAGCCTGGCAAGTCTGCCGGCGGAAGCGCTGGAGGTGCTGAACAGTCTGAACGGCGGAAGTCCGGCAAGCTACGCGCTCCGGTTTGCAGCCGGATTTGAAGGAATACGCATGGTCCTTTCCGGCATGAGCAGCATGGAACAGATGGAGGATAATCTGCGCTTTATGAAAGAATTTAAGCCTCTCAGCCGGCAGGAAATGGATGCTATAGATAAAGTGCGCGATATTTTCAACTCAAAGCATCTCATCCAGTGTACTGCCTGCAGATACTGTACGGCCGGATGCCCGAAACACATTTCCATTCCGGATCTTTTCGCCTGCATGAATATGAAGAAGCTCTTCCAGGGATGGAGCGCGGATTTTTATTACAACAGCATACATACGGTAAATCATGGAAAAGCATCGGACTGCGTGAAATGTGGAAAGTGTGAGAAAAGCTGTCCGCAGCATCTGCCGATCCGCAGTCTGCTGCAGGATGTGGCGGCGGAATTTGAGCATCGGAGCTGAAGAGATATTTCCTCAGTTGGAGAAGCTGAATACATATCCGGAGGTAAAGCAGAATGGAAAAAGTAAAATTAAATAATGGAATCGAAATGTCCCTGGAAGGCTTCGGGGTTTTTCAGATACCGGAAGAAACATGCGAGCAGGTTGTCAGAGACGCTGTCGCGGAAGGATACCGGCTGATTGATACGGCCAGTTCATATCAGAACGAAGAGGCGGTCGGCAGGGCCATCCGAAGCTGCGGTATTCCAAGGGAAGAACTGTTTATCACCACAAAGGCATATATTCAGCAGATGGGATACGATAATACGATGGCAGCGTTTGAAGAATCGCTGAAAAAACTGGGGCTTGAATATCTGGATCTCTATCTCATCCACATGCCCTTTGGAGATTATTACGGTTCCTGGCGGGCGATGGAGGAGCTGTACAGAGAAGGAAAAATTCGTGCTGTCGGGGTGTGCAACTTCTATCCGGACCGCCTGCTGGATCTGTGCTACAACGCAGAAATTACGCCGCAGATCAATCAGATTGAGCGGCATCCTCATTATCAGAGAAAAGAGGATCTTGCGGTCATGAAGGAGCTGGGGATACAGCCGCAGGCCTGGGCGCCCTTTGCGGAAGGCATGAAGGGCATGTTTGATGAACCGGTACTGAAAGAAATCGCTGTAAAATACGGAAAGACCCCGGCTCAGGTGATTCTGCGGTGGAACGTACAGCAGGGCGTGATCGTTATCCCGAAATCCGTTCACCGGGAGCGTATGAGAGAAAATCTGAACATCTGGGATTTTGAGCTGAACGAAGAAGATATGGCGCGGATTGCCGGGCTGGACAAAGGGTGTCCCTCTATGCTGGATACACGAAAGGTAAGCGAAGTCAGACGGGTTTACGATTATTTAAACAATCCGGTCCTGACCAGCCTGTAAGCCCAAAGCATTATAATTTTGCATCTTTTTTGCAGAAATCAGAAGATTTTCTGCCCTGCTCTGTCCCATAATGAAGAGGATAAAAAATCTCGGGGACTGCGGGGAAGATAGAAAATGGATGACAGAGAGCATGGCGGAGAGCATGACAGATACAGCAGAATATATCGGGAAAGACAACGGAGAAAACAAAGGCGCAGAAGGCGGAGAAAGCTTCTGGTTCGTTCCGTACAGGTTGGGCTGACCGTCGTTCTTCTGGCGGCAGCCGCAGGCGTTATATGGCTGAACACGGCCGGGAAGGTAAGAGGAGACAGTGAAGCCGCAGGCGCGCTTCTGCAATACGGGGAAGAGCCGGAAGAGTACGGCGCAGTGAAAGCTGCTGCTTCAGGACGCAGGGGAGAGCTTCTGCGCGGTCTGGAGGAGCTGGCCCGGAGCGATGCCCGCGCGGAAGAAATTCTGAAGCAGGAAGAGTTCTATACAGAGGATATGCTGGAGCTGCTGGAGCTGCCCCTGAAATATCCGGAAACGCTGGATTTCGTTCTGGAGTATCCGGAGAAAAAAGACTCTTCCCCGGCTGAAACGGTCGGAGAAGTGCGGAAGGGGGAAATTCCCCTGCTGATCCAGTGGGACGAGCGGTGGGGCTATGAAACATACGGCACGGGACTTCTGGGGTATACCGGTTGCGGGCCCACCGCACTGGCCATGGTTGCGGCCGGCCTGACCGGTGACAATACGGTTACGCCGGTCCGGGTGGCGGAATATGCGGAAACAAACGGCTACTATGAAGCGGGCGCCGGAACGGCCTGGAGCCTGATGACAGAAGGCTGCGAGGCCTTCGGAATCAGCGGCTGCGAGCTGCCGTTAAGCAGAGAGAGCATTCAGACGGAGCTGGAGGCGGGCAATCCGGTGATCTGCAGCGTAGGGCCGGGCGACTTTACAGATAAGGGCCATTTTATTGTGCTGATCGGAATGCAGGACGGAAAAATCCGTCTGAATGATCCCAACAGCAGAGAAAACAGTGAAATGCTCTGGGATTATGAAAGGCTGGAGGGACAGATAAAAAATCTGTGGTATTTTATGGAAAACGGGCGATAAATGACCGGCTGCCGGAGACGGTAAATGGCCGGCTGCTACTTCGGCGCACCTTTTTCACCGCCGCTGACCGGAAATGCGAGGGTAACGGCAAAGCCCCCGTTTTTCCCGTGGTCGAAAGATACGGTTCCACTGTGGGCGGAAACGATCTGCTTTACAATCAGAAGCCCTAAACCGTGCCGCGGCTCGGCGGCGCCGCTGTCGCTCATCATATAGTGAGGCGTGGTTCTGAGCTTTTCCAGCTTTTCCTCCGTAAGGCCTGCGCCGTTATCTTCGACGGTAATTCTGTACTCCGCATCGCTTTTTTCGACGCATACCGAAATCGTGCAGCCCTCCGGGTTGTGTGTCTGAGAATTTGTGATCAGGTTTCCGATGGCTCTCTGCAGCAGCTGCCTGTCGCCGTTTATGACGCAGGCGGTCAGCGCTTCATCTGTATTCCATTCTATCGGATATTTTTCATCCATACCCAGATTGATAAAATCGACAACGCTCTGCCGGGCAGCCGCCACGAGATTGACGGGCTTCGGATCGATGGGCTGCATGTTATATTCCAGCTTTGACGCAAGGTTCAGGTCATTGACGAGATTTTTCATTTTAGTGCTCTGCTCTCGGATAATCTTCGCTTTTTGCCGTTCGCTGTCCGGAAGGTTTTCGTTATCCTCAATCTGTCCGGCATAGCCCATCACTATGGAAAGCGGCGTGCGAATGTCGTGGGACACGCCGGAAATCCAGTTCGCCCTCGCTGTCTCTTTTCTCTTCAGATTCCGCTGCTGTTTCTGCAGAATGTCCGAGGTCTGATTGATTTTAGCGGCCAGGCCGGACAGAAGCCCTTTTTCGCTGACATGAACAGGCTCGCCGGAGGGCAGCGCCTGTATGCCGTCTGTAATCGGCCTGACGGATTTCAGCAGCCGGGAATTGGCAATCATATAGATCAGGAAAATCAGAAAAATATTTATGCCTATCACAATGAGCACGGTATACGGCGCGTTCTTGATGAAATCATAATCCCAGCTCGGAAACATATGCTTCCAGTATCTGTCCCTCGGATAGCCGACGACCACCAGGCCGTTTTCGGCTTCTCCCGTATAGGTGGGGTATCCGTCGATATATCCCCGGGTCAGGCGCGCGATATCGGCGGCGGTATATTGCAGCGGAACGGTGTCCGGCAGCGGATCTGTATGCCATTTCACTGTCAATGTGGCGTTATCAATATAGATTGCCCAGGCGTTTTCCCGGCTTAACCGTTCGGCTGTTTCGCCGGACAGGGCATATCCCGTCTCTGTCTCCTGCAGGGCTTCGGCAGTCTCCTGCGCGGTCGTCCACGGACTGCCGCTTGATGTCTGACTTGTGGAAATGACGGCGAGAAGCACAATGTTGAGGACGATGACCAGCACCGTGCTCAGCAGCAATATGCCTACAAACCGCCGGATGAGTTTTGCAATATCTTTCATATTATTTCCCCGCTAATACCAGCTTGTAGCCCAGGCCCTTTACCGTAATGAGGGATACGGGCTTTGAAGGGTTCGCTTCAATTTTTTCACGGATTCTTCGGATGTGCGCCATGAGAGAGTTTTCATATCCGTAGGGATTGTCGCCCCACGCGGCTTCGCAGAGCTGATCGATGGTTACAATTCTCCCAGCGTTGCGGTAAAGCGCCGATAAAATATCGTGTTCTTTCGCGGTCAGCGGAAATGTTTCCTCCCCTTTGACGACTTCGGCGCGGTCAAAATCGATCTGGCTTCCGGAGAGCTGAACGACGGGATTTTCCCCTTTGTAGCAGCGCCGCAGGATAATTCCGGCGCGCAGGGATAATTCTTTCGGCAGGAACGGCTTTACCATATAATCGTCCGCCCCAAGCCCCAGGCCCCTCAGACGATCCTCGTCCTCTCCCCGGGCAGTCAGGAAGAGGACGGGAACTTCAGTGAAGGTTCGCATCTGCTCAAACAGGGAAAAGCCGTTTCCGTCCGGCAGCATGACGTCCAGAATGGCAAGCTCCGGCTTCCATTTCCTGCACAGCTTCAGCGCTTCGGATACGGTTCCGGCGGTTCTTATTGCCCGGAAGCCGTCCTGCTCCAGAATGGATGTCACCATTTTCAGCAGATCAGCCTCGTCGTCTACGATGAGGATTTTTTTGTATTTCAGATAATCATAGTCCATATCCTAACTCTCCTTTTCTGTATTGTATCATATCATTCGGAAATGTCGACGGCGGCTTCCCAAAAGTAAGGTAAATGTAAGGCTGAGAGAAGGTTGCCGCAAGACTGCGGCCGTATACTTTGTAAAACGGCAAAGCCGTGACCCCGCCCGAAGGGCATGGGTTGTACCCGGGGGCTGAGGCCAATATGGAAAAGGAGACTGCTCGATATGTATATCATCGAAACTCAGAATCTGACGAAAACCTATGGAGATTTTACGGCGGTATCCCGTCTGAATCTTCATATTCGCAAGGGAAGCGTTTACGGATTCCTCGGCCCGAACGGGGCGGGAAAATCCACCACCATGAAACTGTTTCTCGGCCTCACCAGGCCGACGGACGGCAGCTTTCAGATCGACGGAAAAACCTATCCGTTGGACCGGGTTTCCATTCTGAAGGAAGTCGGTTCGTTTATTGAAGCGCCTGCCTTTTACGGAAATCTGACCGGAGAGGAAAATCTGGATATCATACGGAAAATTCTCGGCCTGCCGAAAAGCTGTGTGGATGACGCGTTGGAGCTTGTGGGCCTGACCGAGTTCCGGAAAAGGCTCGCGAAGAAATATTCGCTTGGCATGAAACAGCGTTTAGGGCTGGCCGGCGCACTGATCGGCAGGCCGCCGATTCTGATTCTAGACGAGCCGACCAACGGGCTGGATCCGGTCGGCATCCACGAGATACGCACTCTGATCCGTTCTCTGCCGAGGAAATACGACTGCACGGTGCTGGTTTCTTCCCATCTGCTCCCGGAAGTGGAGCTTATGGCTGATGATATCGGCATTTTGAATCACGGCCGCCTGCTGTTCGAGGGAACGATGGAGGACCTGAAAAGGAGCGCCGGTACGGCCGGATTTCCGACCGACAATCTGGAGGATACGTTTCTTGCGGTGATTGATGAAGATAACCGCAGGAGAGGAGGCGCCCTGTGAGTCTTGTCATAGAATCCAGAAAGCTGAAACGTACGGGTTATCTGCCGGCGTTTCTGGCGGGCGGCGCCCTTGCGGCAGCCTTTCCGGTCGTCTATATGATGGCAAAAGCGGAGGAGATGACTTCGCTCTCCGGAAACCCGCTGGCCATACTGATGTCCGCAAACTGGCAGATGATGGCCATGCTGAATGTTCTCGTCTCTATTTGCGGGGCCTGCATGATGTACCACACGGAATATGCCGATAATGGCATGCAGAAAATGTCGGCGCTTCCGGTCCGGCAGGGAAATCTGTTCTTCGGGAAATTCGTGATTGCCGCTCTGGTTTTGTCGGCCATGGTGGTTCTGGAAACGGCGGTTCTGGCCGGCTGCGCGGAATACTGGTTTCCGGGCTATGTGCTCGACCGGGCCGAAGCGGTGAAAACTGCGGGCTTTCAGATTGCTGTCACGCTGCCGACCGTCATGCTCATGCTGGTGATCGCGTCCGCCTGCAGGAATATGTGGATATCCCTGGGGATCGGCGTGATTCTCGTATTCACGCTGTCTGTTTTCCCGCAGGACAATGAAGTGCTGAGCCTGTTCCCGTTTGCTTCTCCGTATCAGACGTTTGCCGCGGCGGTAGAAAACGGCCGCGCCCCTTTGTTTGTAACTGCCTGCGGGATCGAAACCGTTCTGTTCGGTATTGTGGAGGTAATTTATCTGAAAGTCAGGAGGTGGTCTGCATGAGTTTTGCAGCGCTGGTCGGGGTGGAGCTCAGAAAAATCCGTCGCTCTAAAATTTTTCTGATACTGCTGATCCCCGTAATCATGATGTGGATTCCGGGCATTATCAATGCCGTTATGAATTTTGATCTGAGAGGCGTTCCGATCACCCCCGAAAAGAATTTTTTCATTCAGGGTTTTATGGGAATGGCCTGGTTTATGATTCCGGCGTCGCTGGTGATCTGCACCGTGCTGCTCAATCAGACGGAACGCTCCGACAGAGGAATCCTGAAAATGCTGTCCCTGCCGGTCAGCACGCCGAAACTGTGCCTTGCGAAATTTACGGTTCTGCTGCTTCTGGCGGCGGTTCAGATGCTCCTGTCCCTGGCCGCGTACTATATCTGCGCGGCAGCCGTTACCGGTACGCAGGGCTATCCCTTTATCCTGGAGCCGTCATATGTCTGTGGAATTGTATGCGGCATATACGCAGCCGCCATCCCGATGGCCGCCGTGTACTGGGCGATTTCCACTGTCATTTCGTCTACCATTTTTTCAGTCGGCATCGGTCTGGCTTCCATTGTACCTTCCGTGCTCCTGATCAACACGAAGATCTGGTTCGCCTACCCGATGAGCTATCCGTTCTATCTGTTAATGGTGGCGTATGGGAGAGCGGCGGAAGGCATCTATGAGACGC
>DVJR01000016.1 GCA_018716575.1 Candidatus Scatomonas merdavium
AAGGAAGGCTTCCGCTATGAGGGAGCCAGGAAGAAGCCCACGGTGCCGCCAGGCGGCGCGGGGAGGGCGGAGAAAGCGCAGGGGAAGGCGGAATCCCAACAGGCGGAACCCCGTCAGCACCGTCAGGAGACGGCCGGGCGGCAGGAGTCTGCCGGGGCACAGTCCCGCCGGGAAGAACCTGGCGGAGAAGAAGCCGGCGCGGAATCCGGCGGTTTCCTCCGGAGGGGATTCCAGGTGCTGCGGACGATCGCGTCTCTGCCGGGAAAACTCAGGGCGGTTCTGAAAAAAATCTTTTCCACAATCCGCAATATCTGTGGTAAGATCAGAGAGTGGTATCAATTCCTGACCTCACATACATTTCAGGAGGCGTTCCGTGTCATACGGACTGAGGGAAAAGTCATTCTGAAGCATGTGCTTCCCAGGAGAATCAGCGGATACGTGAAGTTCGGCCTGGAGGATCCGGCCACTACGGGACAGGTTCTCGGCGTGCTGGGTATGTTCTATCCGGTGCTTCCGGAAAAGCTTGAGGTGATTCCGGATTTTGAAAATCCTGGGCTGGAGGCAGATGTGAAGGCAAGAGGCCATGTTTTCCTGATCGTCCTGCTGGTGCACGGACTCAGGATTTTCCGGAACAGATACGTTCAGAAAGTGATAAAAAAGTTTCAGCATAAGGAGGCTTAGAGATGGCAGACAACAACAATTTCCAGTCAACTGTGGAGTCGCTGTTCAAAGGGATGGACAGCTTCCTGACGACCAAGACCGTGATCGGGGAGCCGATTCATATCGGTGAAAACATTCTGCTCCCCCTGGCTGACGTGTCCTTTGGCGTCGCTGCCGGAGCTTTTGCCAGCAGCGCCAAGAACAACGGAGGCGGCGGCATGGGCGCGAAGATCACGCCCAGCGCGATTCTGGTCATCAATAAGAACGGCACCCGTCTGGTCAATGTAAAGAATCAGGATGTGGTAACGAAGATTCTGGACATGATACCGGATATTGCCGCCCGCTTCACGAAAAAGGGCAATGAAAATGAGTGCTCAGAGGAAGAGCTGGAGCATATATTGAACCAAGAGAGTGAGAAAAATCAGGAGTAATCCATGAACCGTCTTTTGGGATTCCTGTTGTTTTGGGTCGGAATCGGAATGCTGCTGGGCGTAATCATCCCCAATGCGTTCTGCGTGGTTATTCTGGCCATATTGTTGCTCCTGATAGGATACAATTTGTTCTGCTCCTGTTGAAAACAAAAACCAACAAAATCAACATGAGAATGTGTTGGATTTGTTGACATCTGCGGCTGATGCAGGTATAATAGAGACAGAATCCAGAAGAATTCCAAAGGCAAAACGGGGTTGAGAAGATGAATGAACAGGAAATTGTGAAAAATGTGCTGGACCGCATTCAGGGAGCCGGAAGCATTACGCTGGACACGGCGAAAAAGCTGATGGACAGAATAGAAAAATATGCCAGGGAAAAAGGGCTGAACTGCGTGATCGCGGTCTATGATCCCCACGGGAACCCGGTGGCGGTTCATGTGATGGAGGACGCTTTCCTGGCCAGTTACGCGGTAGCGACTCAGAAGGCCTATACGGCGGTGGCGCTGAAGATGTCTACGAAGGAACTGAACGGACTGGTGCAGCCGGGCGGACAGTTCTACGGGCTGGAGAGCCTGAAGGGCGGCAATCTGGTAGCTTTCGGAGGAGGAGTTCCGCTGAAGAGGGGAAATCGGATTGTCGGAGGCTTAGGTATCAGCGGCGGAACGGCAGACGAAGATCATGACGTGGCAGAGTATGGCCGGAAGGCCTTTGAAGAGCTGATATAAACTGGAAAAACTGCGGAAGATGACGGTTGAAACGCGAAGAATTGCAATGATTCGATGGGAAAACTGCAAATTGCACAAGGGAATCTGTGATTTTTTTGGAAAATTGTGAAAAAATTCTCTTGCGGATATCCTGTTTCTGTAGTATAGTTAAACTTGTTCAAAAGAATATGCGGAATAAGAGCAAAGATGCTTTACAGAAGGTAGAGCATCTTTTTTTGTTCCGGAACCAAGCTATTTTTTCTCCCTTATATAAAAATAGGGCGTGGAAGGGCATACGGCGTTTGTGCTGTATGTCCTTCCTGCCGTCCGGGAGTGTCTGTCGGATTACAGAGTTTTTGCCCGTTCCTGCACATTCTTTCGGAAATTGATAACTTCGTGGTCATAGGTGGAATCCATCAGGCTGGAGCGCAGCATGAAATCCGCCGTAGCCTTGTTGATGGCCATGGGTATGTCGTAGACCTGGGCGATCCGCATCAGGGCCTTGACATCCGGATCATGGGGCTGGGCCGTCAGCGGGTCTGAGAAAAATACGACGAAATCGATCTGGCCTTCCACGATCTTGGCCCCGATCTGCTGATCGCCGCCTAAAGGGCCGCTGTTGTAGGCCCTGACCCGAAGACCTGTCTGATCGGCGATCATCCGGGCAGTGGTGCCGGTGCCGCAGAGGTTGTGGCGGGCCAGCGCCTCTTTGTTCTCACTGCACCAGCCGATCAGCTTTGGCTTCTCATTGTCATGGGCGATCAGGGCGATATTCTTCTTTTTGCCGATTGTAAAAGTGATATAATCAGATGCCATATGAGTAATCCTCCTTTATTACCTATCTTATCATAAATCCCGTGAAAAGCCAGTTAAATGTTTTTTCCAGTCTTTGGGAAAGTTCATACGATTTAACTCAATAACACGCTGATATTTCTTAAATAGAATTTCCAATTCAGAGATGAAATTTTGCCAGACATCGGAATTCGGACTTAAATATTTCATAGCAAGAGTGATTTGATATAAACCGTTATGTGCAGAATGGTTTGAATTTTGAAAATGATGTTGTATAAATACATCGTTGGAGCGGGCAATTTCTCCAGAGAGAGTGGTTAGATTTTTCCAGAACAATTTTTTGTCTGTAAAGTGTTGGGGATTAAAGAGAATTAAAGCATCATTATAAATTAAAAGAGCATCGATTAAATGAGAACGAAGAGAAATTTCAATAGATGTGATTATTTTAAAAAGCAAATGCGAAAGGTCTGTATCAAAATAGCAGAGATGAAGAATATCTGAGAAGTCGGTTCCGGGGTAATAGGTTTTGTTCGTATTATCGTATAAATGGAAGCAATAGCCGCGTAGCCGGTAATAACCAATTGTCTTTAATGCTCTTTCAGCCTCATCCGGAGAAGAGATTGTCATACCTGCATCTATGTAGGATTGTAGCTGCTGTTGAATAGTTAGGATGTGTTTTAGATAAGAATTCATTTTTTACCTCGCAGACGGATAGATATGAGATAGAAAGTCCCGCCGGGTTGCGCTTAAAAATCTGTAAGATTTTCATAGGCGTGGCGGGTTCTGTTGTTGTTATTATAAAAGAAAACTTACGGGAAGTCAACTGATTTACAAAAAACCGCCGCATCAAATGCGGCGGTCTGTCAGATACAGCTTCTGTTTATGCACGCTCAACTTTTCCGCTTCTCAGGCAGGAAGTACAAACGTACATTTTCTTGTTTCCATTCTCGGTCTTTATGCGAACGGACTTCACGTTTGCTTTCCACATCTTGTTGGATCTTCTATGAGAATGGCTTACATTATTACCAAAATAAACGCCTTTTTCACAAATTGCACATTTAGCCATGACTGCACCTCCTTGACCTTAAAATTGAGCCGACAATAGATATGGGCTCACAACATAAGTTATTCTACCAGATATGGAAGCGTTTTGCAAGCATAAAAAATAAATTTTACATGGTTTTTCATTTTCTTATTTCATTTTCGGACGGAATCGGTTATACTTAATACAGTTCAGCTGATCCGTGATGAGGCAGCTGAAAAAACGCAGTGAAGGGAGCGTAGCACATGAAAGGCAGAATGAATACGGGGCTGGGAGAGGTCGTCATCAATCCGGATGTCATCGCTACCTATGCCGGAAGCGTTGCTGTGGAATGTTTTGGAATCGTCGGAATGGCGGCGGTTAATATGAAGGACGGCCTGGTGAAGCTGCTCAGAAAAGACAGTCTGAAGCACGGGATCAATGTTGCGATCAATGACAACAGGATTTCACTGGATTTTCACGTGATCGTGGCCTACGGCGTCAGCATTTCCGCAGTGGCAGACAATCTGATCGGAAATGTGAAATATAAAGTAGAAGAATTTACCGGAATGGAGATTGAGCATGTACGAATTCTGGTAGAAGGCGTTCGCGTCATAGACTGAGGTTAGAGGAGGAAACTTGTTGTGGCTGCAAATACGATTGATGCCAGGCTGCTCGCCAGAATGTTTCTGGCGGGCGCGAAAAATCTGGAAGCGAAGAAGGAATGGATCAACGAACTGAATGTTTTTCCCGTGCCTGACGGGGATACCGGTACGAACATGACGATGACGATTATGTCCGCCGTAAAGGAAGTCAGCGCGTTGGAGAACGTTACTATGAAGGAGCTCTCCAAGGCAGTTTCTTCCGGTTCCCTGCGGGGCGCCAGAGGCAATTCGGGCGTTATTCTGTCCCAGCTTCTCCGGGGATTTACAAAAGGGATCAGGGATTTTGATCAGGTGGATGCACCGATTCTGGCGGCAGCAATGGAAAGAGCTGTGGAGACGGCCTATAAGGCGGTTATGAAGCCGAAGGAAGGCACTATTCTGACGGTTGCTCGCGGCATGGCGGAGAAGGCTTCGGAGATTGCGGAAGAAGAGATGGAGCTTTCAGAGTTTATGAAGCAGGTGCTGGAGCATGGAAATTATGTCCTGGCCCAGACGCCGGAGATGCTTCCGGTGCTGAAGGAAGCGGGCGTGGTGGATTCCGGAGGACAGGGCCTCATGGCTGTTCTGGAAGGCGCTTATGATGCCTTTATGGGAAAAGAAATCAGCCTTGACTTTGAGGCGGCGCCCGTGCAGAAAAAGACTGGTATCCCTGCCGGAGAGCAGGAAGCGGATATTCGGTTCGGTTACTGCACGGAATTTATCATTCTTCTGAACCGGGCTGTTACCCGGACGGAAGAGCTGGATTTCAAATCCTATCTGGCTTCTGTCGGAGATTCTATCGTAGTGGTGGCAGATGAGTCTGTTATTAAAGTGCATGTGCATACCAATGATCCGGGTCTGGTGCTTCAGAGAGCGCTGACGTACGGAGCGCTGAGCAGGATCAAGATTGACAATATGCGAGAGGAGCACCATGAGAAGGTGATTCGCGATGCGGAGAAGCTGGCGCAGCAGGGATCCGGCGATGTGAAGTCGGAGGCAGCTGTCGCGCCGGAGAGAGCGGAAGAGCCGGAAAAAGAAGTGGGCTTTATTGCGGTTTCCATTGGAGAGGGCTTTGCCGAGATCTTCCGGGGCCTGGATGTAGACTGCCTGATTGAAGGCGGCCAGACCATGAATCCCAGCACGGAGGATATGCTGAACGCTATCGCGCGGGTAAACGCAAAAAATATTTTTATTTATCCCAATAATAAGAATATTATTCTGGCTGCGAATCAGGCGAAGGACATGACGAAGGATAAGAATATCATCGTTATTCCCACCAGGACTGTGCCCCAGGGTATTACGGCTGTGATCAATTACGCGCCGGAGAAGTCCGTAGAAGAAAATGCGAAAGTTATGGAAGAGATGATTCAGAGCGTCCGGACCGGGCAGATTACCTATGCCGTGCGGGATACTCATATTGAGGACCGGGAGATTCATCAGGGAGATATTATGGCCATAGGCGATCACGGTATCCTGGCTGTAGGCACGGATGTGGCGGATGTGGCCAAAGAGGCTGTGGATGTTATGATGGAGGACGGAGCTGAACTGATCAGCATATATTACGGAGAAGATTTTTCAGAGGAAGAGGCGGAAGCCCTGGCCGGGGAAATTTCCGAGAAGTATTCCGACTGTGACGTGGAGGTAAATGCAGGCGGTCAGCCTATCTATTATTGTATTATATCTGTTGAGTAGCAGGATGAGCAGAATGCAGAAAGAAAGCCTGAGAACCCTGAAGGGGATCGGAGAGAAAACGGAAAAGCTGTTTGAGAGAGCCGGCATCGGCGATCTCAATCAGCTTCTTCATTATTATCCGAGGGATTATGATGCCTATGAAATGCCTGTTCCGCCGGGAAGGGTGAAGGAAAATGAAAAAAACGCCGTGTTCGGACGGATTGTCCGGGTACCCAGTGTGAAAAACTACGGCGGAAAATCAGTTACAATTCTGCAGCTGGAGGATGAGACGGGAAAGCTGCAGATCACATGGTTCCACATGCCGTTTCTGCGGAGCACGCTGAAGCGGGGAGGGGTATACGTGTTCCGCGGCAGGGTAACTGCGAAGAACGGCAGAAGGAACATGGAACATCCGGAGATTTTTACGGCCGCCGGGTATGAGGCAGTGGAAGGACAGCTGCGGCCGGTCTATCCGCTGACGGCCGGGCTGACTAATAAGATGGTGGTGAAAGCCATGACGCAGCTTCTGGAGGAGCGGCAGTTAGAGACGGAGTATCTGCCTGAAGATCAGCGAAGCCGTTATGGCCTGTGTGAAATTAACTATGCGGTTTCTCAGATCCATTTTCCGGATAGCCGGGATGCGTTGGCGCAGGCCCGGAGGCGGCTGGTATTCGATGAGTTTTTCTTTTTCCTTCTGGGCCTGGCGAGGCTGCGGGAGCGGACTGAGGAGATGGAAAACCACTATCCTATGAAAGCTGTATGGAAAACGGAAGAGGTCATAGAGAATCTGCCCTATCGTCTCACCAAGGGGCAGCTTTCCGTTTGGAATGAGCTGGAACGCGATCTGAAGGGAAGAAAGCTGATGAACCGCCTGATACAGGGCGATGTGGGCAGCGGAAAAACCATACTGGCGTTTCTGGCCATGATACAGGCTTTTGAAAACGGCTATCAGAGTGCGCTTATGGTGCCTACGGAGGTACTGGCGGCCCAGCATTATGAATCCCTGTGCCGCCTTCTGGAAGAAAACGGCATCACTGATGCCTGTCCCGTACTGCTGCGAGGAAGCTGTACGGCGAAAGAAAAACGTGAAATTTATGAGCAGACCGCCTCTGGAAAAGCTAAAATGATCATCGGCACCCATGCGCTGATCCAGGAGAAGGTAGAATATGACAGGCTGGCTCTGGTGATTACTGACGAGCAGCACCGGTTCGGAGTGAGACAGAGGACTCTGCTGGCGGAGAAGGGAGATCCGCCCAATGTGCTGGTCATGAGCGCCACGCCTATTCCGAGAACTCTTGCCATTATTCTTTATGGCGATCTGGATATTTCCGTGCTGCGGGAGCTGCCGTCCAGGCGGCTGCCCATTAAGAACTGTGTGGTGGATACGGCCTGGCGGCCAAACGCCTACCGGTTCATGGAGCGGGAGATTGCAGCCGGCCATCAGGTATACGTGATATGTCCCATGGTGGAAGAAAACGAGGAGCTGGACTGCGAAAGCGTTATGGAATACAGCCGGAAGCTGCGGGAGGTGTTTCCTCCGGAGATACGCATTGAGCCTTTGCACGGACAGATGAAGGCCCGGGAGAAGAACAGGATCATGGAGGATTTCGCGGCGAACCGGATTCAGATTCTGGTATCCACCACTGTGGTAGAGGTGGGTGTCAACGTGCCGAACGCCACGGTGATGCTCATCGAAAATGCCGAACGTTTTGGCCTGGCCCAGCTGCATCAGCTCCGGGGCAGAGTGGGACGGGGGGAAGCCCAGTCCTACTGCATTTTCATGCAGGGCAACGGGCAGAAGGAGATTATGGAGCGGCTGCAGATCCTGAACCGTTCCAACGACGGCTTCGCCATTGCAGAGGAAGATCTGAAGCTCCGGGGGCCGGGAGATCTGTTCGGCGTGCGCCAGAGCGGAATCATGGATTTCCAGATTGCCGATATCTATGCGGATTCCGGCGTTCTGCGGGAGGCGTCGGAAGCGGTACGGGAGCTGCTGGAGCTGGATCCGGATCTGTCGCTGCCGCAGAATCTGAAACTTAGGCAGGCGCTGCAAAATTATTTTGAACGTCAAAATGACGACATTTGGCTTTGAAATGCGTGGAAATTGGTCGTTACTGCCAAAGTTGTTTTAAATCTCTTGAAAATAAGAAAAAAAAACGGTATGATAAGCAGGAAAAAAGTTTGATACTCTACAAATCGTGGGAGGAATGTAACATGGCAGAAAAAAAAGCTCCTGTTGCAGCAGCAAAAGCTGAAGAAAAAAAGACATCCACGGAAGCTGTGAAGACAGAGGAACCGAAAAAAACAGTTGCTGTAAAAGAAAGCGCGAAGGCAGCAGAAACCGCGGCCAAGGCTGAGAAAAAGCCTGCAGCAAAGAAAGCACCGGCCAAGAAGGCGACTGCGGCAAAGAAGACGACAGCAGCCCGCAAGCCCGCGGCCAGAAAGACGGCTGAGGCGAAAGCGGAAACGGCTGTGATCCTTCAGTATGGCGGACGCGAGTTCGATACGGCAGAACTGACTGAGAGAGTAAAGAACATCTGGACCGGAGAGCTTGGAAAGAAAGCGGCGGATCTCAAGGATGTGAAACTGTACGTGAAGCCGGAGGAGTATACCGCATATTATGTCATCAACGGCGATATCACCGGCAGCTTTGATTTATAAGAAAGATGCGGACAGAGTAAAAGGCCGTCTCAAAACTCTTTCGTTTTGAGAACGGCCTTTTTTACTGAACAGCCTTCAGAAGATTAGTACTGCTGGCCGGCGCCGCCGGACATCTGACGCTCCTGGGCTTCAATCATCTTTTTCACCATATAGCCACCTACAGATCCGTTCTGCTTGGAGGTCAGGTTTCCGTTGTAGCCGTCGGACAGGGGCACGCCCAGCTCGCTGGCAACCTCGAATTTAAAACGGTCCATAGCTCCCTTTGCTTCCGGTACTGCAGTCGTATTGGATGAACGATTAGCCATTGTTCATACGCCTCCTTTGTTTTTTAATTTTGATTTCATATTCTTTTTTTTCTCTGTGAACTGTAACGCTGATTCGTTACGGTGGTAGTATATGTGATCCTGCAGAAAATAAACTGGGATTTTTTTCAAATCCTCCAGGAATGGTAATTCCGTATAAAATCGCGAAAAGAATTGCACGGAATTTAGTTATTTGTTATAATGGCAATAGCGAGGCTGAGAGGAGAAGTGACCCATGAATATTGGTATTATTGCACATAACAGCAAGAAAAGCCTGATAGAAGACTTTTGTATTGCGTATAAAGGAATATTGATAAAGCACCAGATCTATGCCACCGGAACTACGGGCAGAAGAATTGAAGAAGTAACGAACCTGCGGGTTCACAAGTTCCTGGCAGGGAGCGTCGGAGGAGACCGGCAGTTTATCGAGATGATTGAGCGGGGCGGCATGGACATGGTGATCTTTTTTTACAACCCGGCTATGATTGATCCGAAGGAGCCGGATGTTTTTCAGGTAGTCAGAAGCTGTGACCGGTACAATATTCCGGTGGCTACCAACATCGCTACGGCAGAATCGCTGATCCTGGGCCTTTCCAGAGGCGATCTGGACTGGAGAGATCAGTTCCGGGATGAGATTTTCGGAGCGCCATGAGAGTTATAGCGGGAAAATGCAGGAGCCTGCCCCTTAAGACGGTGCAGGGAATGGATACACGGCCCACCACGGATCGGATCAAGGAGACGCTGTTCAACATGCTGCAGCCGTATCTGCCGGGCTGCCGTTTTCTGGATCTCTTTGCCGGGAGCGGGGCCATCGGGATAGAGGCTTTGAGCAGGGGAGCGTCTTATTGTTGCTTTGTGGAACAGAACAGGCGCGCGGCTGCATGTATCCGGGAAAATCTGAAATTTACCGGGCTGGAGGCGGATGCGGAGCTTCTGACTGCGGACGCCAGACAGACTGCGGAGAAGCTTTCCGGAAGGGAACCCTTCGACATTATTTTCATGGATCCGCCTTACAGGAAGAAGCTGGAGCAGGAGATGCTTGAACTGCTCGCTGGCGCTTCATGCGTCACGGAGGATACTCTTTTTGTGGTTGAGGCTTCTCTGGATACGGATTTTTCATGGCTGGAAGGCGCGGGTTATGCGTTGATAAAAGAAAAAAAATACAAAACAAATGCTCACCTGTTTATCAGATGGGCGGGGAGACGGGAAAAATGACAACAGCTGTTTATCCGGGCACTTTTGATCCGGTAACCAATGGCCACATGGATGTAATCCGCAGAGCGGCCGAACTGTTTGACCAGGTGATCATCGGGGTTTTGCACAATTCTGTAAAAACGCCGTTGTTTTCTGACGAAGAACGTGTTAATATACTAGAGAAAGCGACTGAAGATATTCCAAATGTAAGCGTAAGGTCCTTTGACGGACTGGCAGTGGATTTTGCGAAGCTTTGCGGCGCAAAAGTAATTGTGAGGGGATTGCGGGCGATTACCGATTTTGAATATGAGCTTCAGATGGCCCAGACCAACCGGGTGCTGGCGCCGGATGTGGATACGGCATTTCTGACCACTTCTCTGGAGTATGCATATCTGAGTTCGACCACAGTGAAAGAGGTTGCAGCTTTCGACGGGGACATCAGCAAGTTCGTTCCCGGCTTTGTTGCGGAAGAGATTCGGAAGAAAATCGGAGAGGTCCGGGCAGCAGAAGAGAAGAAAGAATAAACGATAAGGAGAAAAGGGTTATGAGCAGCAGCAGAATTGAACAGATCATCGAAGAAATCGAAGAGTATGTGGAGAGCTGTAGATATCAGCCGTTATCCACGACCAAAATCGTTGTAAATAAAGAAGAACTGGAAGAGCTGTTGAGAGAGCTCCGCATGAAGACTCCGGATGAGATCAAGAGATACCAGAAGATTATCAGCAACAAGGATGCAATTCTGGCGGATGCTCAGTCCAAGGCGGACAACATTATTGCTGAAGCACAGGCTCAGGCAAAAGAGCTGGTGTCCCAGACAGAGATCATGCAGCAGGCGTACGCTCAGGCAAACGAGACCGTGAACGCGGCTAATCAGCAGGCTCAGGGAATTCTGGATTCTGCGCAGCAGGATGCCAACAATATCCGCATGAGCGCTATTTCCTATACGGACGAGCTGCTGGCGAATCTCTCACAGATCACCGGAAACGCCATTGCGGCAGCCAGCGAGAGCTACAATGCGTTTGCGGGAGCACTGCAGAGCTATTATGATGTGGTGAACCGGAACAGAAGCGAACTGTCTCCTCAGGGCGGTACTTCGGCAGCAGCTGTGCCGGCATCAGACGAACCGGAGATTCCGGAAGTCACCTACGATGATTTAGACGACGAAGAATAACCAGAAATATGCAGCGGCAAAGGTGAGGAGGCCCTGAAGGAGTTTGGCGCGGAAATATGTACCAAGCTTCAGGCCGCTTCCGCGTATCATGCCGGAGGTCTGCGCCAGTGTGGACAGGCCGCCGAAGGCGATTCCGGAGAGAAGAAAGGCGAACTGAAAGCCGGGTTCCCAGCCGGAGGCCAGCACCGCCCCTGTGCCGGTGGTGATCTCCAGCAGCATGGCAGCAGCCGGGTGCAGCGCGGGCGCGAATGCGCAGAGCTTTGCCAGCATAGCGGAATAAATAGTGAACAGAATGATGTATCCGCCCAGGCGGAGGATCACATCAAAACCGTCCATAATAGAGACATCAATCAGCTCTCCCAGTGAGAGAGGGTGGGGTGTCTCTTTTTTTGGCGTCTTCAGTGTGCCGGAGCGGCCTTCGTATGAAACGCTGTGGAGGGCGGCGTGGGGCGCGCGGGAACGCTTCGGACTGCCTGCGCGCTGGCCGCTCCGGACATGGAATCTCCGGAAGCGGATGCGGCAGATGAGCACAGTCAGGAGAAGACCTGAATAATAGATCAACAGGAGGGGGGCTGTCAGACCGGGATTTTTCAGGCTTCCTGCGGCAACGAAGCCGGTCAGAAACATGGGGCTGGCGTTATTGGAGAAACACAGAAGATAGACTGCCTCTTCCCGGGAGATCTGACCCTGTCGCAGAAGTTCAGCCGACAGTCTGGCGCCCATGGGAAAACCGCACAGTACTCCCAGAGCCAGGCAGTAGGCTCCGCCGGAGGTCAGGCCCAGTAAACGGTTCCAGACCGGATCCAGATGAGAGAGCAGCGGCAGGATGAGGCCGGAGCGGACGAGTATATTAGAGAGTATAAGGAAAGGCAGCAGAGCGGGCAGTACCGTATGGAACCAGAGCCTGACGCCCTCGCAGGAAGCCAGAAGACTCTCTTCGGGAAAGAAGAAAAGGAAGAAAAGCAGCGGCAGAAAAAGTAACAGATATTTGCGTTTCATGGCACCTCCGGTTCCGGACAGATTCTTTTCTTTCTGTATTTATATGCCTTGCTTTTTTGGAATAGTTATGTGAAAATGGAAAGGTCTCAGGAAAGAGAGACGCAAGGATAACGGGAGCATGGAGGTGACCGATATGGGTGTACTGGAAGGACTGAAGCCGGAACGGGTATTTTACTGGTTTGAGAGGATCAGCGAGATCCCCAGAGGTTCCGGAGATATGGATAAAATCAGCGGATGGCTGATGAATTTTGCGGAAGAAAAGGGACTTGGCGCGGAGAGAGACGAAGCGGGCAACGTGATTATCCGGAAGGGCGGGTCCCCAGGCTGTGAGCAGGCAAAGCCTCTGATCCTGCAGGGGCACTGTGACATGGTCTGCGAGAAGAAGGACGGCAGCGCCCATGACTTCCGGACGGAGCCGCTGGAGCTTCGGACGGACGGCGAAAAGGTGTGGGCAGAGGCTACCACCCTGGGCGGGGATGACGGCATCGCCGTGGCCATGATGCTGGCGGTACTGGAGGACGAGACTCTTTTACATCCTCCGCTGGAAGCTGTGTTTACCACCGACGAGGAGATCGGGATGCTGGGCGCGTCGGCATTTGATTTTTCCAGACTTGAGGGACGGAGAATGCTGAATCTGGATTCGGAGGAGGAAGGGATTCTGCTGGCCGGCTGTGCCGGCGGCATGACGTCTCACTGCAGCATTCCTGTGCGATATAATGAGGTTTCCGCCGCATGGTATCAGGTGACTGTTCACGGCCTCACCGGCGGTCATTCCGGCAGCGAGATTGATAAGAACAGAGCAAACTCCAGCATAATGGCAGGACGCTTACTCTACTGCCTGGACCGGGAACTGCCATTTGCCCTGGCAGAGCTGGAGGGCGGACAGAAGGACAACGCCATTCCCAGAAAGACCCGCATGGTGGTGGGTATTGCCGGAGAGGATGAGGCGGAGCTGATGGCTGCCGCGGCAAAGCTTGAGAGTGAGCTGCGCCGGGAATACCGGGGAAGCGACGGGGGAATCACCATTACTGTAGAGAAAAAAGGTGAAGGCAGCTGTCCGGCGCTGGATCCCGTCAGCACGCAGAAAACCATATTCTGGCTGAACGCCGTGCCAAACGGCGTGGCGAAAATGAGCGGGGAGATTCCGGGGCTGGTGGAGACCTCCTGCAATCTGGGAATTCTCGCGCTTACGCCGGCGGAGCTTTCCGCCTGCATCAGCGTCCGCAGCTCTATCGGCAGCGCACGGGATGCGCTGGGGGAGAAAATCTGTTATCTGACGGAATTCCTGGGCGGAGACTGTCATACAGAAGGCGTATACCCCGCCTGGGAATACCGGGAGACATCACCGTTTCGGGAGCTGGTGCGGGAGGAGTATGAGAAACTGTATGGAAAGTCACCCAAGGTAGAGGTCATTCATGCAGGGCTGGAGTGCGGCCTGTTCTATGAGGGGCTTCCGGGACTGGAATGCGTATCCATGGGGCCGGATATTATGGATATTCACACCACGGAGGAGACGCTGTCGGTTCCTTCCGTGGAGAGAAGCTATAAGCTGGTCCGCCGGATACTGGAGGCGGCTGCCCGCTGAAAGAAGATAAAAATACCGGAATATTTTCGGATACTCATGCATATATATAGAAGGATTCCTGACAGGAGGGCAAAAGGCCCATGAAATGGATGCGCCGCAGAGGATGGAGAAGCCGGCTGCTTCTGCTGGCGGCCTTCTGGCTGCTGGATCTGGCGCTGCTGCCATGGCTGACGGTCCGGGCGGTCGTGGGAAATTTAAATCTCTATACGGCGGAAAGCGAAGCTTTCCGGGAACAGTCCGTATCCCCGGCGGCTCTGGAGCAGGTCAGGGAAGTGGCGGCGCGGGAAGGAAAGGAGACGGGAGAGGTGCTGGCTGTCTTTCTGGCGGCCGGGCGCATGGAGCTGACAGAGAGCCAGGATATATCGTCAGAAGAGTATTACCGCCTTCTGGACGTGCTGCTTTGCAGCAGAAAGGAAGAGCTCCTGCGGCTTCAGGACGCCTGCTGCGCGGTATGGAACGACCTTTCCTGCTTTCCGACGGCTGCGGACAGCGGCGGAGGGACTGTGACGGCATATGAAAATACCTGGATGGGCCGGCGGACGTACCAGGGAGAGCGCCGCCATGAAGGGTGCGATGTGTTCTGTTATGAGGCGGGGCAGGAAGGCGAGACGCTCTCCGGGTATTATCCGGTGGTCAGCGTCACCGACGGATACGTGGAGAAGATCGGCTGGCTGACCCTTGGAGGCTGGCGGATCGGTATCCGCAGCAGAAGCGGCGGATACTTTTATTACGCCCATCTGGATTCCTATGCCCGGGATTTTCAGGTGGGAGACGCGGTTTCCGCCGGGGAGGTCCTGGGATTTATGGGAGATAGCGGCTACGGGGACGAGGGAACCGTGGGCCAGTTTCCGGTTCACCTCCATTTCGGAATCTATTTTACGACAGATGAGGGAAAAGAGATCAGCATAAATCCCTATGCTGCGCTCATGCTTCTGGAGGGCAGCAGGAGGGAGTATGATTTTTCCTGAAGGTATGGTATAATATCCATCGAAGAGAGACTAACAGACGGGGAGAAAGAAGTATACTATGGATATTTTGTTATGGCACAAAATTCTCAGCCCATATGAACTGGCTGTTCAGGAGCTGGTTCTGAAGTTTGACCATATGAAGAAAGAGCACCGGGAGCGGGGAATCTACTGCCCCATCGAAAATGTTACCGGCCGGGTGAAAACCATTTCCAGCATTCTGGAGAAAATGCAGAAGAAGGAAATTCCGCTGGAGCAGATGGAGGAGCAGGTGGAGGATATTGCCGGTATCCGGATTATCTGCCAGTTCGTGGAGGATATCGAACGGGTGGAGAAGCTCATCGAAGCCCGTTCTGACATGAAGATCCTCTGTGAAAAGGATTACATCCGGAATCAGAAGGAAAGCGGGTACCGCAGCTACCATCTGATCGTCCAGTATACGGTTCAGACCATAGACGGTCCCAGGGCGCTGCAGGTGGAGATTCAGATCCGCACCATGGCCATGGATTTCTGGGCTACGGTGGAGCATTCTCTGCAGTACAAGTATAAAATGAAGATCCCGGCGCATATCAAGACGAGGCTCAGCAACGCGGCTGACGCTATACTTTCGCTGGACAAGGAAATGTCCTCGGTGCGGAGTGAGATCATGGACGCGCAGGTGTCCTCCCAGCTGCAGAACCGGCTGGTGGCCGATATCCTGAACACTATTGAGAATCTGTACCGGCTGACAAACCAGCGGGAGGTGGAGAAAATTCAGGATGAGTTTTACCGCATCTATGCCGCACACGATATGGAGGAGCTTAAGCGCTTCCATCAGCAGCTGGACATTATCGCGGAGGGCTACAGAGCCCAGAGCGTGGCAGAGGAGATGTAGGACAGACGATGAAACTTCCGGAAAAATACTGTGAGAGAATGAAGAGACTCCTGGGGGATGAATATGAAGCCTATCTGAAGAGCCTGGAAGAGCCAGCCGCCTGCGGGCTGCGGGTGAACAGGCGGAAGGCCGCTCCGGATGAGCTTTTGCAGGCCGTTCCTTTTTCTCTGGAAAGGATTCCCTGGACAGACAATGGATTTTATTATGAGGATGCCGCCGCTCCGGCACGGCATCCTTATTATTATGCAGGGCTTTATTACCTGCAGGAGCCAAGCGCCATGACTCCTGCCAGCCGTCTTCCGGTGCAGCCTGGGGACCGGGTGCTGGATCTCTGTGCGGCGCCCGGCGGCAAGGCCACCGAGCTGGGAGGCAGGCTGGGGGGAAAAGGCTTCCTGCTGGCCAACGATATCAGCGCGTCCCGGGCAAAGGCGCTTCTGAAAAATCTGGAGATGGCGGGTATACCCAACTGCTGCGTTACGGCGGAACGGCCGGAGCGGCTGGCGGAAGCCTGCCCGGAATATTTTGATAAAATTCTGGTGGATGCTCCCTGCTCCGGGGAGGGCATGTTCCGGCGGGATGCAAAGATGGCGGCCCGCTGGGAGGAAGCGCCGCCGGAGACGTATCTGGAGGTACAGCGTCATCTGGCGGAATGCGCCGTCCGGATGCTGCGGCCCGGCGGCATGATGCTTTATTCCACCTGTACATTCTCCAGGGAAGAAAATGAAGAGGTGATCCTTGGACTGCTGGCAGATCACCCGGAGATGGAAGCGGTTCCTGTGGCGCCCTTTTCGGGCTTTGCGCCGGGCTTTGGAGATCTGCCGGAGGCAGTGCGGATTTTTCCCCATCGGATGCGCGGCGAGGGACATTTCCTGGCGCTGCTCCGGAAAGCGGATGCAGCCGGCGGCCCGGAGAACATGGCGGCTCGAAAAGAAGCTTCCCGCGTGGGGGACAGACGGAAAGCTGCCGGGACAGACGATGCGCGCCGCACGGAGAAGGCTTTATCGAAAGAGCAGCTGCCGGAGGCGGTCCGGGATTTTCTGAAGCTGACGACTCTGGATTTCTCCGGCGGGCGCTTCCTTCTGGAACGGGAGCAGGCCTACTGGCTGCCGGAGGGGGTGGACAGGCATCCGGGACTTCGCTATCTGCGGAGCGGGCTGCTTCTGGGCAGCATTCGAAAGGAGAGATTCGAGCCCTCTCAGGCGCTGGCCATGGCGCTGGGGAGAGAGGGCTTCGGCGGCGTCCTGAATCTGTCAGCGGAGGATCCTCTGACGGTAAAATATCTGAAAGGGGAGACGATCCCCCTGTCCGGGAACGCCGGGCCTTCTCCCTGGCGGCTGGTCTGCGTCGACGGCTGGCCCCTTGGCTGGGGCAAGGCATCCGGCGCGGCCCTGAAAAACAAATACAGCCCCGGCTGGCGGTGGATGTGAAAAACGGATATGACACCGGCTGGCGGCGGATGCGAGGAGGAATGCGGAAATGAAACAGCTCCGTCTGGATAAATACCTGTCGGATATGAGCGTGGAAACGCGCTCCCGCTTAAAACAGATGATCCGTTACGGTCAGGTGTCGGTAAACGGCGTTCCGGCGCGCAAGCCGGAGATGAAGGTGACGCCCGGCGAGGATACTGTGACAGTCCGGGGTGAGGAAATCGTCTACCGGGAACGGGAGTATTACATGCTTTATAAGCCCGCGGGAGTGGTGACGGCGGTGACGGACCGGAAGGAAAAGACGGTGATGGATCTGCTGCCCGGCGTGAGGAGGAGCGACCTGTCCCCGGTGGGGCGTCTGGACCGAGATACGGAAGGACTGCTGTTGATCACCAATGACGGGGCGCTTTCCCACCGGCTCCTGTCTCCGAAGCACCATGTGGAGAAGGTCTATTATGCGGAAATCGAGGGCGAAGTGACTGAAGAGGACTGTCTCGCTTTCCGGGAAGGGCTGGACATCGGGGACGAGACTCTGACGCTTCCGGCAAAGCTTGAGATTCTGCCGGACGGCGATGAGGCCGCCGTTAAATCGGCGCAGGCCGATGATGCGGAAGATTGCGAAATCCGGAGCGCGGAGCCGAAAAGCCGCGTGAAGGTGACGGTGACGGAAGGGCGTTTTCATCAGATCAAGCGGATGTTCGAGGCCCGGCAGAAGCGGGTGGCCTATCTGAAACGGCTGTCCATGGGGTCGCTGGTTCTGGATGAGTCACTGAAAAAAGGGGAATGGCGCAGGCTGACCCCGGAAGAAACAGCCGCCCTGACAGGCGGCGGAAAAGAGTGAGTGAAGAGTATGGGATTTTTACCGACAACGCGCCGGGAGATGGAAGAGCAGGGAATCCGGCAGCTGGATTTCGTCTATGTGATCGGGGATGCCTATGTGGATCATTCTTCCTTTGGCCCGGCGGTGATCAGCCGGGTGCTGGAGTCGAGAGGGTACACGGTGGGCATCATCGCCCAGCCGGACTGGAGGAAGGATGAGAGCATCGCCGTTCTGGGAGAGCCGCGGCTGGCTTTCCTCGTGTCCTCAGGCAATATGGATTCCATGGTGAACCACTATACCGTGGCCAGAAAAAAGCGGCATCAGGACGCCTATTCGCCGGGCGGCAGAGCGGGGCTGCGTCCGGACCGGGCAGTGATCGTCTACGGCAACCTGATCCGCCGGACCTTCCGCCATACGCCGGTGATCCTGGGCGGCATTGAGGCCAGCCTGCGCCGGCTGGCCCATTATGATTACTGGTCTGATACAGTCCGGCGCTCCGTGCTGCTGGATGCGGGAGCCGATCTGATTTCCTACGGCATGGGCGAGCATTCCATTGTGGAGATCGCCGACGCTCTGAATGCGGGCCTGCCGGTCGGCGAACTGTCCTTTATTCCCGGCACCGTCTACCGGACCAGGGAGCTGCCTGCCATGGCGGAGATCATACGACTGCCGGATTTTGAAAAAACGGCGTCCGACAAGCGGGCCTATGCGGAGAGCTTCCGGATACAGTACGAAAATACGGATTCCGTCACGGGTAAGCCTCTGGCGGAATATTACGGAAGCCGTGGCTACGTGGTGCAGAACCCGCCTTCTCCACCCCTTTCGGAGCAGGAGATGGACGACGTCTATGAGCTGCCCTATATGCGCGCCTGGCATCCTGCTTACGATAAGGACGGCGGGATACCGGCCTTTTCGGAGATACGGTTTTCCCTGACCTGCAGCCGCGGGTGCTTCGGCGGCTGTAATTTCTGCGCGCTGACCTTCCATGAGGGCCGGGTGGTGCAGGCCAGAAGCGAAGCGTCCCTGGTGCGGGAGGCCAGGCTTCTGGCAGAGGATAAAGAATTCAAAGGCTACATACATGATGTGGGCGGCCCTACGGCTGATTTTACCGGGCCCTCCTGCCAGAAGCAGCTGACGAAGGGCGTCTGCCGGAACCGCCAGTGCCTGTTTCCGGAGCCCTGCCCGAACCTGAAGGCTGATCACCGGAAGTACGTCCGGATTCTCCGTTCCCTCCGGCAGATACCGGGCGTGAAGAAGGTGTTCATCCGCTCGGGAATCCGGTTCGATTACGTGCTGGCCGACCGGGACGGAACGTTTCTGCGTGAGCTGGCGGAGCATCACATCAGCGGCCAGCTCCGCACGGCGCCGGAGCACGTATCGGACCGGGTGCTGTCCTGCATGGGAAAGCCCAGGCATGCGGTCTATGAGCGGTTCGTTCGGAAATTCGAGGAGTGCAGCCGGAAAACGGGGAAAGAGCAGTACATCCTTCCCTATTTCATGTCGTCCCATCCGGGCTGTTCTCTGGAGGACGCCGTGCGGCTGGCGGAGTATATCCGTGATATGGGATTTATACCGGAGCAGGCCCAGGATTTCTATCCGACGCCGTCCACCGTTTCCACCTGTATGTACTATACCGGCATCAATCCGCTGACCGGAGAAAAGCTGCACATCCCACGGGGAACCAGGGAAAAGGCCATGCAGCGGGCGCTGATTCAGTACCGGCTTCCGGAAAATTATGAGCTGGTAAAGGAAGCGCTGCTGCTCTGCGGCAGAAGGGATCTGATCGGTTACGGGCCCAAATGTCTGATCCGGCCCAAAAGGCCGGAGGCCAGCCGCCGGCAGGAACAAGAGGACGAGGCGGGACGGCAGGCGAAGTCCGGCGGAAGAACGCAGAATGCCGGGAGACGGATGGCAGACGGCGGGAAAAGAAATTCCGGGAAAGCCCGGCCGTCCGGAGAACAAACAAGACAGTCCGGAAAAGCCCGGATGTCCGGCAGAGGGCAGAAGCCGACCGGAAAACGCCCCGGCCGGAGGCGGTGAGGCGGGAAATGCAGGTCGGGGTTGTGTCATCCGGGTTTTTTTGGTAGAATTGACCCTATGGGACAGAAAAACACTCCGGCTGACGCCGGGAAAGGACGGACCATGAAGATACGAAAAGGGGATTACGGGTATATCAGCCGCCAGAAGCTGACCCGTTTTCTGAAAACCATACTGTTTTTTCTGCTGCCGCTGGCCTTTTTCATCGTGGGCTACGTGCTGAACAACGGCGACCGGATGAATATCTATACGGTTATCGCCATCGTGGGCTGCATACCGGCCTGCATGTCGGCGGTGGGCATGATTATGATGTGGATGCGAAAGCCCATGCGCCGGGAGCTCTATGAGGAAATTTCCTCCCATGCGGGCGATGTGGCCATGGCCTATGAGCTGTACCTGACCACCAGGGACAAGAACCTGTTTCTGGACGCGGTGGCTGTGTGCGGGGAATACGTAACAGCCTATGCGGACCGGGACGTGCCCCACGGGGATCTGGCTTTCATGGAGGAGCACATCCGAAAAACCCTCCGGGCCGACCACCTCAAAGCCACGGTGAAGATCTTCGACCGCAGCCAGAAGAAAACCTTTCTGGAACGGCTGGACACCCTCCGGGAACGGCTGGCGGAATTTGACGGGGCTGCGGCGGCGAATTTCAGGCCCCATGAAAAATATCCTGAGCTTACCAGAAGCCAGGTGATCCGCCACATCCTTCTGGCAATTTCTCTGTAGGTGACGATATGCGGGAAATCAGGATCGGAGAAGCCGAAGCCGGACAGCGCATGGACAAATTTCTGTTCCGCTGCCTGCCCGGCGCGGGAAAGAGCTTTCTTTATAAAATGATGCGAAAGAAAAACATTGTGCTGAACGGAAAGAAGGCCACGGGAAGCGAGCTTCTGAAGGCCGGAGACGCGCTGAAGATCTTCTTCTCAGAAGAAACTCTGGAGAAATTTTCGGCGGAGCCGGCAGAGACGAAGCACGTACTGGACCGGCGGCTCATCGTCTATGAGGATGAGCAGATGATCGCAGTCAACAAGCCGGCGGGGATGCTCTCCCAAAAGGCCGTGCCCTCGGATGTATCGCTGAACGAATATCTGACAGGCTATCTCTGCCGGGAGAAAGACACGCTTGCGGCAGCGGGGCGCTTCCGCCCGGGGGTCTGCAACCGTCTGGACCGGAACACCAGCGGCCTGGTGCTGGCAGGCAAGAATCCGGCGGCGGCCAGAGAGCTTTCGGCCATGCTGAAGGAGCGGACCATGGCCAAGTATTATCTCTGCCTGGCCAGAGGCGATATTCCGGAGGGCCAGAGGCTTTCCGGCTATCTGGAAAAAGACTCGTCGGCAAACCGTTCGGAGATTTATGACGGCCCCCGGGAGGGCTGCTCCTATATCGAAACGGCCTGGGAGCCCCTGGAGCGGTACGGAAGCTGTACGCTTCTGAAGGTGGAGCTGGTCACGGGACGTTCCCACCAGATCCGCTGCCATCTGGCCCACACCGGCCATCCGTTGGCCGGAGACGTCAAATACGGAGACGCCGGATGGAACAGGAAGCTGAAGGAGACGGCAGGGCTGAACCGCCAGTTCCTCCATGCCTGGCAGGCGGTATTTCCGAAAACGGAAGGAATACTGAAAAATATATCGGGAAAGACACTGACCGCGCCTCTTCCGGCGGATCTGGAAGAGACACTGACACAAATCAAGGGACAGGAGACATTACATGTTTAGAAAAAAGCGAGAAGAAGAGCAGGAGTATGAGAAACCGACCAGCATAGGAAGAGAGATATGGGAATATGTCCGGCTGATCCTGATCGTGGTGGTGGCCGTGATCCTGGTCACGAATTTTCTGATCATCAACGCCAGGATTCCTTCAGAATCCATGGAAAACACCATCATGGCGGGCGACCAGATCTTCGGGAACCGGCTGGCGTATCTCTTCAGCGATCCGGAGCGGTTCGACATCGTAATTTTCCGCTATCCGGACGATGAGAGCCAGCTGTTCATCAAGCGGATCATCGGGCTGCCCGGCGAGACGGTGACGATTGAGGACGGCAAGGTATATATCAACGACTCTACGGAGCCGCTGGACGACAGCTTCTGTCCCGAGACGCCCCTGGGCGGAGAACAGTACCGGGACGGCGTCTATGAGGTGCCGGAGGGACATTACTTTATGATGGGAGACAACCGGAACCATTCCAGCGATTCCCGCTACTGGAACAATAAATACGTGGCCAGGGACAAGATTCTGGGCAAGGCGGTGCTGCGGTACTGGCCGCTGACGGAGATCAAGCTGCTGAACTGAAAGGAAAAACACATGAGCACATGGAATTCCAGGGGCCTGCGGGGCTCCACGCTGGAGGAACTGGTGAACCGGACCAACGAGCAGTACCGGGAAAAGGGGCTGGCGCTGATCCAGAAGGTACCCACCCCCATCACCCCCATCAAGATCGACAAGGAACACAGGCACATCACGCTGGCCTATTTCGAACAGAAGAGTACGGTGGACTATATCGGCGTAGTGCAGGGGATACCGGTCTGCTTCGACGCCAAGGAATGCAGGACGGACGCATTTCCTCTTGCCAATGTCCACCCCCACCAGATACAGTTTATGAAGGATTTTGAGCGGCAGAAAGGTATCGCTTTTCTGCTGCTGTATTTTTCAGGCAGGGATCTCTTCTATTATCTGAAGCTCTCAGAGCTGCTTCGCTTTCAGGAACGGGCGGACCAGGGCGGTCTCAAACGGTTCCGGCTGGAGGAACTGGATATGGAATATGCGCTGAAGCAGAACAGGGGGCTTTTTGTACCTTATCTGGAAGGATTGCAGAAAGATTTGCTGTCAAGGGATTGACAAAATGATTTCATGTGATAATATGGTAGCAGACTAAAGTGAACAGGGAGAACTGAAAAGCTATGAGACGACTGATACACACGCCGGAGGGCGTAAGGGATATTTACGGAATCGAGTGCGACCGGAAGCGGTATCTGGAGCGGAGAATCGAGAAGCTGCTCCGTTCCTATGGGTACCAGTCCATCGAGACGCCGTCCTTTGAATTTTTTGACGTATTTGGAAAAGACGTGGGCACTATTGCCTCCCGGAATCTTTATAAATTTTTCGATCACGAGGGAAATACGCTGGTGCTTCGCCCGGATTTCACGCCGTCTATTGCCCGGGCAGCGGCCATGTATTTCCATGAGGAGCAGCTGCCCCTTCGGCTATGCTACCACGGAAGTGTATTTATCAATAATTCCAGCTATCAGGGGCGGCTCAAGGAGAGCACCCAGATGGGAGTGGAGCTGTTAAATGACGACGGGCCGGCGGCGGACGCCGAACTGATCGCCCTGGTGGTTTCCATCATGCAGACAGCCGGGCTGACAGAATTTCAGGTAAGCGTGGGCCAGGTGGACTATTTCGATTCCCTGGTGGAAGAGGCCGGTATGGATGAGGATACCGTGGAGGAGCTGCGGAAGCTGCTGGTCATCAAGAACCGTTTTGGCGCGGAAGAGCTCATCAGCCGCCTGGGCCTGCGGAAAGATCTGGAAGAGGCCTTCCGCCAGATACCGGAGCTGTTCGGCAACCGGGAGATGCTGGAGCGGGCGAAGAAGCTGACGGAAAACCGCCGGGCCAGAGCGGCCGTGGAGCGGCTGGAGAAGATCGCGGACATCCTGACGGAATACGGCTGCAGCCAGTACGTGTCCTACGACCTGAGCATGGTGAGCCAGTACAGCTATTATACGGGAATTATTATCCAGGCGTATACCTATGGCACCGGCGACGCGGTAATCAAAGGCGGCCGCTATGACCGGCTGCTGGAAAAATTCGGCAAGAGCGCGCCGGCTGTGGGATTTACCACGGAGGTGGATTCCCTGCTCAGCGCCATCGAGAGACAGAATATACAGCTGCCCATCGCGGACATCAAGACCATGGTGCTTTATCCCGAGCGGCTGGAGAAAATGGCGGTCCGCTTTGCCAATGCCCACCGGGAGCGCCAGATGGATGTGGCCTGCATCCGGTCCGAGCCGGGCAGAGTGCTGGATGACTACCGGGCCTTCGGCCAGAGAAATCAGTTCGGCGGCATCATTTATTTCCGTTCTGAGGAAGAGGTCTATGCCATCAACCTGGCGTCGGGAGAGGTTTCCCCGGTGGATGTGACGCCATTCCGGGACTGAAGGGAAATGGAATAACAGAAAAGAGGAAGAACATATGAGATATCTGACATTTGCCCTGACGAAAGGACGTCTGGCATATAAGACCCTGGAGCTTCTGGAACAGGTGGGAATCACCTGCGAGGAAATGAAGGACAAATCCTCCCGGAAGCTGATCTTTGTCAACGAGGAGAAGAAGCTCCGCTTTTTCCTGGCCAAGGGCCCGGACGTGCCCACCTACGTGGAGTACGGGGCCGCCGATATCGGCATTGTGGGAAAGGATACCATTATGGAAGAGGGGCGGAAGCTGTATGAGGTGCTGGATCTGGGATACGGCGCCTGCCGCATGTGCGTCTGCGGCCCGGAGTCGGCCCGGCCGTTCCTGAACCACGGACAGCTGATCCGCGTGGCGACCAAATATCCGAACATCGCCAAGGATTATTTTTACAACCGGAAAAATCAGACTGTGGAGCTGATCAAGCTCAACGGCTCTATCGAGCTGGCGCCCATCGTGGGCCTCTCCGAGGTCATCGTGGATATCGTGGAGACGGGCAGCACCCTGCGGGAAAACGGGCTGCAGGTGCTGGAGGAGATTTGCCCGCTGTCCGCCCGGATGGTGGTAAACCCGGTGAGCATGAAGATGGAAAACGAGCGGATCACGGGACTGATCCAGGCCCTGAAGCAGATCGTTTCCCGGGAACAAAGGAGTGTGAAATAAGATGAAGATTGTCAGCCTGACAGAAGAGACCAGAAAGGATATCCTGGAAAAGCTGCTGAAGCGCAGCCCCAACCAGTACGGAAGCTACGAAGCGGCGGTCCGGGAGATCACAGACCGCGTGAAGGAACAGGGTGACGCGGCCCTGTTCGCCTATACGGAGAAATTTGACGGCGCAAAGCTTACTCCCGAGACTATTCAGGTGACAGAAGCAGAGATTGAAGAGGCCTACCGGGAGGTGGATCCGAAGCTTCTGGATGTCATCCGAAAAGCCCTTGTGAATATCCGGGATTACCATGAGAAGCAGCGGCAGAACAGCTGGTTCCACTCCACGGAAAAGGGAACCCTGCTGGGCCAGAAGGTGACGCCCATGGCAAGGGCCGGCGTCTATGTGCCGGGCGGCAAGGCCGTCTACCCGTCGTCGGTGCTGATGAACGTGGTGCCGGCCAAAGTGGCGGGCGTGGACGAGATCATCATGTGCACCCCCTGTAATAGAGAAGGAAAAGTAAATCCCGCGGTGCTGGTATCCGCCCGGGAAGCGGGAGCCGACAGGATCTATAAGGCCGGAGGGGCCCAGGCTATCGCGGCCATGGCCTTCGGCACGGAATCCATCCCGAAGGTGGACAAGATCGTGGGGCCCGGCAACATTTACGTGGCCCTGGCTAAGAAGGCGGTCTACGGAAATGTGAGCATCGATTCCATCGCCGGCCCCAGCGAGATCCTGGTGCTGGCAGACGATACGGCCAATCCCCGTTACGTGGCGGCGGATCTTCTGTCCCAGGCGGAGCATGACGAGCTGGCCTCCGCCATACTGATCACCACCAGCCGGAAGCTGGCGGAAGCGGTGGACGAAGAGGTCGAGGGCTTCCTGAAGGTGCTGTCCCGCCGGGAGATCATAGAAAAATCCCTGGAGAATTTCGGCCACATCCTCATCGCGGACAGCCGGGAGGACGCCATCGCGGCGGCCAATTCCATCGCCTCCGAGCATCTGGAAATCGTCATGGAAAATCCCTTCGAGGTCATGACCAAGATCCGGAACGCAGGCGCCATTTTCATCGGGGAACACAGCTGCGAGCCCCTGGGCGATTACTTCGCGGGGCCCAACCACATCCTTCCCACCAACGGCACGGCCAAATTCTTCTCGCCGCTGTCGGTGGATGATTTTGTGAAGAAATCCAGCATCATCTACTACTCCAGAGAAGCGCTGGAAGAGATTCATAAGGCCATCGAGCAGTTCGCTGCCTGTGAGCAGCTGACGGCCCACGCTAATTCCATCGCGGTGCGGTTTGAGAAAGAGGAGGACTGAAGATGGAAGAAAAAAAAGCAAATCAGAGAGAAACGCAGCCGTCAGTGCAGAGGACGGCGCAGGAAATCCGTACCACA
>DVJR01000017.1 GCA_018716575.1 Candidatus Scatomonas merdavium
AATTATCCAGCAGCTTCACATATTGACTGCCATTCTGAAAATTTTCGGTAATAGTCCGGACAATCTCCCGGTAATAAGCCAGAATTTCCTCACGGCTCCTGGCATCCAGGTCATCCAGCTCCGGATACGGCTCGTATCCCGCATAGAATACCCCATCCTCAAAGGCCAGCGCCGAAACCGACACCCTCTCGCCGAATTCCGCATGGAGAAAGATCCCTTTCTCCGTATTCTGCAGTTTTTCCACCGTAAACAGGACGCCGATCCGGTGAAAATCTTCGCTCTTCACAGCTTCCTGCCTGAAATTCTGCCGGAGAGGCAGGGCCACCATCGTTTCCTCCTGCTTCTCCAGTTTCTCCAGCAGCTCGCCGCCGCCGTTCTGCAGAGGCATGACAGCCTTCACTCCCGGAAGTATCACAGAATCTGCCACGGGCAGTACCAGTGCCCTCTCCACCTTTCTGCTTTCTTCCATCTATCTTCACCTTTCCTTTCATAAACGAATATTCATTTAACATCAGTTTCAGAAAACGGCGGCGCCCGTCTGCATATGCGGCGGGGCCCCGCCGGTGTGTTCAGTACAACAGCGCCCGCTGAACCAGCTCGATCACTTCGTCCAGCAGACCGGATTTCTCTGAACTGTTCAGCTTTTCGTCAAAGACGATGGCTTTAACCGGATAGAACAGCACGGCTTCCAGGCTTTTCGCACTGTAGTTCCGGATCACATGCTCTTTTTTCATCTCCTCCAGCAGGCAGGCAACGCCTGCAATTCCCTTCCTGCAGGCACATTTGCTGGACAGGGCCCTGCAGTTGGAAAACTGCTCGATAAAGCTGAACATATCTTCGTTTTCCGTCATATAGCTGTAAAAGCTGCGCATCAGCGTATCAATCACCTGCGCGCCGTCCATCTCCGGTTCCACCTGCCGCATCATGTATTCAAATACGTGTTCGGAGTATTCCCGGTAGATGCACTGCAGCATATCTTCCTTGCTGTCGAAATATGTATAGACCGTAGCCGGCGACACCTCCGCCTTCCGGGCGATCTTGGAGATCGAGGTTCCGCTCCATCCTTCCTCCAGCATCAGGCTGGCTACCGCCTCCTTGATCCGCTGCTCTTTTTCATCATCTTTTTTTCTCATACTGCACCTCACGCTTTAATAATAAACGATCATTCGTTTATTGTCAATCCTTTTTTCGACAACAAAAAAGAATCCAGGCGCATCCCGCAGCGGATGTTCCCGGACTCTTCTCCGCTCTTCAGCAAATTCCGACGGCAGAATCCTTATTCTTTCTCCGGCGGAACCGGCAGATAACGGTACAGTTCCTCATAAGCCTCCAGCTCCGCCCTGCTTCCCGGCAGAGCCGGAATCAACCCTGTACAGTCGCCGGCCGAACAGGCATTACTGCTCTGTCCGTCCTCCAGAATGGATTCCTTCTCCGTTTTGCAAACATATCCGTCTTTTCGCCCTGCTTTTCTGTCTCTATCCTTCATGGACAGCCGCCTCCTTCCCACCGGAAGTATATCCCGGCGCTGTCCATTCTATACGCGCACCGCAATTCATGCCCTCCGGGCGGGATCACAGCTTCGCTGTTTCTCAATGTATACCCACAGGGCACACCCGGATTTTTTTCAGCCGGCGCTTTCTTCCGCGGCTTCCAGCCCGGCCGCCATCTCCCGCACGGTTTTCTTCAGCAGCGGATGGCGCACCCAGGGCGCGATCTGATTCAGCGGCTTCAGTACGAAATCCCGCTTGTGCATTTCAATATGAGGAATATGAAGCACCTCGCTGTCCAGCACCAGATCATCATAAAAAATAATATCAAGATCCAGCGTTCTGGGCCCCCAGTGGATTTTCCGTTCTCTTTTCTCCGCCTGCTCAATTTCATGGAGCCGCTCCAGCAGTTCCTCCGGCGTCAGCAACGTATCCAGCTCCAGGCAGCCGTTGAGAAAATCCTCCTGCTCCAGATAACCATAGGGCGCTGTGGTGATAAAATCCGACACCTGCCCCACCCGGCAGCCCTCCGTCTCCCGCAGCATTTCCACGCCTCTCTGCAAGTGGGCCTTCCGATCGCCCATATTGGAGCCCAGGGCGATGTACGCCTTATGCCAGCCCCGCTCGATCTCCACTGAAACCGTTTTCAGCGGCAGATGCACCGGCGCCCAGGGCTTCTGAATCTCCAGCTTTATTTTTTTCAAATGCGGCACGGTCAGAAGAAGCTCGGCTGCCAGTCCCTCCGCCACGCTTTCCAGCAGCTTCCGGGTATGCCCTTCCACATATTCCCGGATCTTCTGACTGACCTCTCCGTAATGGATGGACCAGGCCAGCTCATCGCTCTTTCCCGCTTTCCTGGTATCCGTATACAGAACCGCGTTGATCACAAACTTCTGTCCCAGCACATTTTCCTCCGGAAATACGCCGTGATTGGCAAAGATCTCCAGACCCTGTATCTGTATTTTATCCATATTATCTCCACTCCATAATCGCTTTCGTCATCTGTACGGCCCGTTTGTTTTCTTTCACATCATGAACCCGGAGGAAGGCGCAGCCCTGCTGCACGCCGTATACTGTAGTTACCAGAGTGCCCTCCAGCCTCTGGTCGGTCGGCAAATCCAGGGCCGTGCCGATCACTGATTTTCTCGAAGTTCCCAAAAGTACAGGAAATCCCATCCGGCGCACTTCGTCCAGGTGAGCGATGGTCTGAAGGTTCAGATGATAGTTTTTTCCAAAGACCACACCCACACCCGGATCCAGAATGATTCTGTCATCCGCTACTCCGGCCTTTCGCGCCAGCTCCACGCACTCCCACAGATCGGCAATCATGTCTTTCAGAAAATCCTGATAGTCCGCCCTCTCTCGGTTATGCATCAGACAGCAGGCTGCTCCCGTCTCTGCCGCCACCGCAGCCATATTTCTATCCGCCTTAAAGCCCCAGATGTCATTGATCAGACTGGCTCCGGCGCTCAGAGCCGCCTTTGCCACACGACTTTTATAAGTATCCACGGAAACCGGCACATCCAGCCGCGCCGTCAGCGCCTCAATCACCGGCGCCACCCTTTCTGTCTCTTCTTCGTCCGAAATTTTTTCAAATCCGGGCCGTGTGGACTCGCCGCCCACATCAATGATGTCGGCCCCGTCCCGGACCATCTCCTCCGCATGAAACAGAGCCGCATCCAGATGATTGTATTTTCCGCCGTCTGAAAAGGAATCCGGCGTCACATTGAGAATCCCCATAATATAAGTCTGGTGCTCCGTATCAAATTCTCTGCTGCCTATCCGCATTATCATATCCTCCTGCTGTCAGTCTGTCGTTTTACTCTTCTGTCCCCTGTACTTCCGCTCCGTTCTCTTCAGCCGTCAGTAATCGATGGCCAGATTCTTTTTCTCCGGCGGCCAGTCACACTCTGTCAGAGCCCCGCAGGCCAGGCAGTTCCGGGACTGCTTATCCGCCCGGTACAGATAACCCCGCAGGCTTTTTTCCTGCCGCAGCTCCGGGGAACGGTGCCCCAGGATGGCTCCCAGAATTTCCTCTGTCTCTTCTTCCTTAAATCCACACTCCGGAAGAATCCGGGCCGCCAGCTCCGCGCTGGCCTCATGATGAGGCGTCCCGTCCAGATACTGCCTGTGTCTTCCGATGTCATGAAGCAGTGCAGCCGCGTAAACAATCTCCCGGTTCAGCCCCGCCCGATCCTCCAGACTGTAAATCCAGGCCAGACGGGCTACCGCCAGGAAATGCTCCGCAGAATGGCCGCAGAATCTGCGGCCATGTTCCAGTTCCTGAATTTTCTGATATGCTTCCCTGTACAGCCCGTGGTTCCAGACGGCATTGACCCGGTTCATGCCTTCACCATCTGCAGGAAAGTCTGCTGAAGCTGAAAATCCTCTGCAAACGCTCCCCGCACCATCATGGTAACAGTCTTTGTTCCCGGCTTCTGTATCCCCCGCATGGTCATGCAGAGATGCTCCGCCTCCAGCATAACCATCACGCCCTTCGGCTTCAGATATTCTTCCATGGCGTCCGCAATCTGCGCCGTCATGTTTTCCTGAATCTGTGCGCGGCGGGCAAAGCCCTCCACTGTCCGGGCCAGCTTGCTCAGGCCGGCCACCTTTCCGTTGGGAATGTACGCCACATGCGCCTTTCCGAAAAACGGAAGCAGATGGTGCTCACAGGTGGAATAAAATGGGATATCCTTTTCGACGACCATATTATCATTGGCGGTATCAAACTGCTTCAGCAGATGCTCTCCGGGATTCTGCTCCAGCCCGCCGTAAATCTGATGGCACATACGCGCAACCCTCGCCGGCGTCTCCAACAGCCCTTCCCTGTTCACATCTTCTCCGATACCTTCCAGAAATAACCGGACAGCCTCTTCAATTTTTCTGTCATCCATTTCTTTCTTCCTCCAAAGTAAAATCATGGAACAACCGCTGCACATGGCTTTTAAAGTAAAAAAACACCTTGTATCCCTTTAACAATACAAGATGTTTATCGCTTCGCATCTGTTTATTGCAACGGGTGCAGGCTCCATATCGTAAGACGAGCTTTTCGTTTCACGGCAACTCCCCATCCGGTGAACACTTGACGCATGGAGCCCTATTTTGCATTCGTTCAATTTCCTACATTATACCACAGCCTGTAAAAACTACAACTGTTTTTTTACATTGTTTTATCCATTGTTTTCACAGGCCGTTCCCTTTTGTTTTCCGCTGCATCAGAGCTCTTTTTTCCCCAGGCGCACCGCCTCGATGGTCTCTGCCAGTTCATCGTCCGCTCCGTCCAGCAGATAGTTTTTTCCGCCTCCGGCATCGCCGCGCTTCAGATATTCCTCCCGGATCTCCTGCCGGGCCGCCTGTACCTCTTCCAGAAGCCCCGCGGCAGACAGCCGCTCGGCCCCGGCGCCCAGAATAATCACCTGTTCCAGCGCGTCGGAAGTGGCCACCCGGACATGGTACTTCCGCCCGATTTCATGAACCGTTTTCTCGATATACTGATCCGCCGTCTCCGCTTCCCTGGTGTAGACCACATAAATATTGTGATACTTCAGCACTTCGCCCAGACCGCCCGGCACCTTGTAGGCATCGAACACCAGAATCAGCGTACAGCCTTTCCAGCCCTGGTAATTGGACAGCACATCCATAAGCTTGTCCCGGGCAGCGTCCAGACTGGCTTCCGCCAGACGCTTCAGCTCCTCCCAGGCGAAGATCACATTGTAGCCGTCCACCAGCAGATACTCTTTCTCCTTCTGCCCGTTCAAACGTTTCCGGAATTTTGCCTGACCTCCGGGTACTGCGGCCCCGCCGCTGCTTTGCGCACTGCCGGACCTTTCTGACTCCACCGTATTCTCTCTGCCGCTCTTCGCTCCAGGATTCCGCCGCCGCTTCCATCCGGGCACAGCTCCGGCGTTTTCCTGTCCTTCCGACGTCCGGTAGGTGCGCGCGAAAATTTCCTGCAGTTCCTTTTCCTGCGCTTCCATCCGGCTGCTGGTCTCTTTCCAGGAACGGCTCCCGCCGCTGCTTCCGGCAGACTGCCGCCCTTCTGCCGCAGCCGGCACGATCCCCTGCGTTTCTTCCGTACTCTGTTCAGCGGCCTGGTCCTCCGGCTTCCAGCCGCTGTCCACATGCATATAGTCCCGCACCTGATTCCACGGAATCACCGTCCCCGCACCATGGGAGCAGAATACGGACGAAGCCGGATTTTCCAGATCCTGCCCGGGCCGGTATCCTTTTTCCTCAATCACTTCTTCCGCATTATGGCAGGGCTCATAGCCCTTCAGCGTACAGAACAGCCGTCCCTGACCCCTGGTATAGGAAGTGACCTCCTCCTGATAGCTGCCCAGAGAGGCAGCCGGCACGCTGCCTCTGACCACCGCTCTTTCTCCGTCGGACTCCGGCGCTTCCGTCTGTCCGCCCATGCGCTGTATATCCGAGAGCGCCCGGCCCAGGTTCTCCGCCGGAACCTCCAGCCGAAAATCATAGACCGGCTCCAGAAGCACGCTCTCAGCCATCATCAACCCCTGCCGCACGGCTCTGTAGGTGGCCTGCCGGAAATCGCTGCCTTCCGTGTGCCTGGCATGGGACCGGCCCGCCAACAGCGTGATTTTCATATCCGTAATCTCCGCGCCCGTCAGAACGCCCCTGTGGCGCTTTTCTTCCAGATGGGTGAGAATCAGCCGCTGCCAGTTGCGGTCCAGCATATCCTCCCGGCAGACGCTGCCGAAGTGGAGTCCGCTGCCCGGCTCTCCGGGCTCCAGCAGCAGATGCACCTCCGCATAGTGGCGCAGGGGTTCAAAGTGTCCGACTCCCTCCACGGGCTTTCGAATCGTTTCTTTATACACGATCGTACCCGGCCCGAAGGTCACGCGCATCCCGTAGCGCTCTTTCATCATCTGCCGGATAATTTCCATCTGCACAGGCCCCATCACCTGGACGAAAATTTCCCCACTCTGCTCTTCCCTGGAAATGTGCAGCATGGGTTCCTCTTCCTCCAGGCACCGGAGATTTTTCAGCAGCAGGGAAGGATCCGTTCCTTCCTCCGGTATCAGGCGGCAGGTCAGCACCGGCTCCAGAATTTCCTGCATGCCTTCCCGCTCCACCCCCAGCCCCTCGCCGGCCCGGGTATGAGAAAGGCCCGTGACGGCGCAGACCGTACCGGCCTCCGCCTCCTGTACCATCCGGAAGCCCGCGCCGGAATAGATGCGGATCTGGTCGGCTTTTTCCTCCCATCCGCCATCGGATGAGCGTCCGGACAACTGCGTCTTTACCTTCAGCGTCCCTCCGGTGATCTTCATCCAGGTCAGCCGGCTTCCCTGCGCGTCCCGGGATATTTTAAACACCCGCGCGCCGAAGGCTTCCGGATAAGAGGGGCATTCCGTATACCGCTCCAGCCCCTGCAGAAATTCTTCCACGCCCTGCATCTTCAGCGCAGAGCCGAAAAAGCACGGAAACACTTTTCTCCGTCGGATCAGATCCCGGATCTCCGTCTCTCCCACGGGCGTTCCCTCCAGATAGGATTCCAGCAGCTCTTCCTCGCACATGGCCAGATTTTCCTGCTGTTCTTCCGCAGACAAATCCTGACCGAAATCCAGACAGCGGCTGTCCAGCTCCTTTTGCAGCAGCGCCAGAATCCGCTCCCGGTCTGCTCCCGGCTGATCCATCTTGTTGATAAACAGAAATACAGGCACCTCATAGCGCCGCAGCAGCTTCCAGAGCACCCGCACCTGTCCCCGCACGCCGTCCAGCGCGCTGATGACCAGCACCGCATAGTCCAGCACCTGCAGCGTCCGTTCCATCTCCGGCGAAAAATCCACGTGCCCCGGCGTATCCAGAAGCGTCACCGCCTTTTCTCCCAGAGTGAACTCCGCCTGCTTGGAAAAGATTGTGATGCCCCTGGCTTTCTCCAGCTCATAGGTGTCCAGAAATGCATCCTGATGGTCCACCCTCCCCAGCTTCCGGATGGCCCCGGTCAGGTAGAGAATGCCCTCGGACAGGGTGGTTTTTCCGGAATCTACATGAGCCAGAATGCCCAGGGTGAGATGGGCAGAGGGCTGCTTCTTCCATTCATTTTTCTTATTTTCAGACGTATTTTCCATGAAAATACCCCTTTCTGTACTGTGATTGTATCTTCATAATCATAGCACAGAAAGGGGGAGAAGTCGATAATTGTAGTCTGGCTTCAGACGCAAAATCATTCAATGACCCACTCCCTCTTTATACAAATCATCCAGACTGAAAACAGCCACATCCCCCGGGGCCTCATCCGTATACCACTGTGCAAATCCGTCTTTTGAGAACAGAAGATACTGAACCACACGATATTTCGAAGGGATCGCCCGGCTTCTTCGCACCAGGGTTTCCAGAATATCCCGTCCGGCTTTTGCATTTTTGAATTTGCATTCTCCTACAACCATTGTTTTTTCAGACGGCGCCAGACCGACTATATCCACATCGGCGCTCTGTATCTTTTTCTGACCTGAAGCATCTTCAACAATCTCTGTGCCCCACCATGTTCCGACTTCTGTTGCAATTGAAAAGGGGGAATATTGACATTTTTCCAACTGCTTTTCACGTATTCTTCCTGAAGCGGCGATATTCTATGGACAGAATCGTCAGACCCAAAGCAATTCCATGATCAACCAACTGAGGAACTACTCATAAAAGTGATCTCATGAAAGAACTCCAAATACCGCCAGCCCGGCCACAATCCCTCCCAGCACGATCCGGTACCAGCCAAACACCTGGAAATCATGTTTTCTGATAAACGCCATCAGGAGTTTCACGACTGCCAGCGATACCAGAAATGCCGTAAGCATCCCCGCTCCCAGAACAGCCAGCTCTTCCCCGGTAAAATTCAGCCCGTACTGCCAGATCCGGAGCAGGCTCGCCCCCGCCATCACGGGAACCGCAAGGCAGAAGGTAAATTCCGCCGCCGTTTCCCGGGATACGCCCAGCATCCGCGCTCCCACGATAGTCGCGCCGGAGCGGGAGGTGCCTGGGAAAATCGCGGAGATAAGCTGAAAGACGCCTATGCCCAGCACCGTCGGCACACGAAGCTGCTCTACGGACGTGACGGCCGGCAGCGTATGCTTCTTTTTCCGCTCCACCGCAAGGAAAGCGACTCCAAAGACCGCCAGCGCGGCCGCCACCGGCAGCGCATGGTAAAACAGACGTTCAAATACGCTGTCAAACAGTACGCCGACCACAGCCGCCGGAATACAGGCAAGCAGTATTTTGCCCCACAGGGCCATTTTATCCCGTTTTATAACCGGGGCGTTTCCGCGCCTGCGCTGAAACGGCCAGAGCGTATTCCAGAACAGCACGACCACGGCCAGCACCGCTCCAAGCTGAATCACCACCAGAAAAACGCTGATGAATTCCGGCGACTGGTTCAGGCTTACAAATTCGTTCAGAATAATCATATGGCCTGTGCTGCTGACGGGCAGCCATTCGGTAATGCCCTCCACAATGCCGAAAAGTATCGCTTTTAAAATCTCCATTTCCATCCTCCCTGCTTCGCATCTCAGCATTCTTCTTTAAGAATAGCCCGCAATCCTTAACAGAGCGATGGTAAAACTTAAATTTTTTCTAAACGGTATCATCCGCCGCCGGTCAGACAGAGGCGGCCGATAACGGCCGCCCCTGCAGATATTCCATATACTGTTCACGTTCAGTCCCCGACCCCGAAATCCGTATTTTCATACAGCACTTCTACGGCCGGGTCGTCCTTCAGCCATTCATACTCCCGGATAAACCACTGCACCAGCTCCGGATCCTGGCGGATGGGCGTGGTATTATTGGTAAATACGTTGACGGTTCCCAGCCGGAAATATTTCTTCAGTATCCGGATGTCCCTGTCTATCATCTTCTTTGTCTGTCCTTTGATTCCCACCATGATGCAGGGCGAATCAAAATACGCCGCCACCTCCTCCGGCGTCTGAAAATCCGCGTGCTTGTTCAGCACACGCTCCCGAAAATCATTGTCAAAGGTTTCCACTCCGATTTTATAGGTGATGGGCACGCCCATGAAGCGCCGCATCTCGTCCAGACGCTTCCGGTAGATCCAGTGGCTTTCGAAAAACAGCCTGCCGATCTTCTTTTCCTGAAGAATATTTCGAATCTCCTCCAGCGTCCCCCGGGGAATTTCAAAGCAGCTTCCGGAATTGATGACCTCCAACACTCCCCGTTCCCCGGTGACACGGGAAAGCACTTTTGAATTCAGCGCCAGCATTTCCGCTTCATCCCGGGAATTATCGTCTATGTAATCGCAGAACGTACATTTTCCCCAGGCGCAGGGCCGCGCTTTCAGAAGCACGATCTCCCGCGGATTCTTTTCACGGATCACGTTATATCTTTCCATTTCGGGACACCCCTTTCAGACGCATTTTCAGATTCACGCTCAGACAGGCGGTCAGAACCAGCACCAACAGAACAGAAATCAGGCGGTCCGCATAGTCTGTCACGATCTGCACCGCGAAAGCGCTGGCCACCAGATTCAGCCCCAGATGGTGAAAAAGCTGTACCAGCAGCGACGAACCGGAGGAAGTGACTCCCCCGAACAGGAACGCGGAAATAGACGCGCTCAGCACTGTTCCCGGAACCGTCAGCGCCAGGCTGCCCGGTATGACCTTCCAGCCCTTCAGGATTCCCTTCCGGAACAGAAGCCCTGCCATCAGCCCCGTCACAGCGCCCACCGGCAGAAAATACAGGGAATAGACGTCCGTCAGCACGCCGCTGATCAGACCGTTTCCCACCGCAGCGGCCAGGCCGTACCAGGGTCCCATCAGCGCGCCGGCCAGAATCGTGCCGATGCTGTCCAGATAAATGGGCAGGCGCAGCAGCAGCGCAAGATAAGAGCCTACGATATTCAAAGCGATGCAGAACGCCGTTACCGTCAGGCGAAGCACCCGCACTCGGACATTTCTCATAGCCCGTCACCTCCCCGGCAGGAATACGCCATCATTTTCCGTATCTCCGACTCTTCCCCGCCGCAGAGACGATACAGAAGCATCGTCATAAATTCCTCCGTATTCACTCCCGTCAGCACGCGGCTGTTGGGCGCCTTTTTCCAGAAATTTTCCGCATCCACCACGGACTGGCCGATGGAAATGCCCTTCGTCTCCACAGCCGTATAGGCGTCAAAGCCGCCGCAGAGCTCCGGCCGGCAGAGATAAGCCACAGCCAGCGGATCATTGATGACACAGCCGATGATCCCCTCCTGCTCCCAGTGAAAATCAAAATAAAAGCGGGTAATTTTCTCCACAAAGCCGCCGATTTCCGGGTTCAGGCGTTTCATATATTCCAGGATGTTGGGCGTCAGCACCACTTTCCGGGTCACGTCCAGCCCCACCATATGAATAGGCGGCTCCCCTTCTGTCAGGCCGCACGCCTTGCTTTTCCCAAGATTTTCATAGACGTACGCTGCCGCGTCGGGATCGCACCAGTAATTGTACTCCGCCACCGGCGAACAGTTGCCGTGGCTTTTGAAGCTGCCGCCCATGGAAACCAGCACGCCGAGATTTTTAAAGACTTCCGGTTCCCTCTGCAGCGCCAGGGCCACGTTTGTCATCGGGCCGATGGCCAGCAGACACAGACCCTTCTCCTTCTTTAACGTATCCAGAATATAGTCCACGGCTCCCGCGCGAACCGGAACACCGTTCACGTCCGGCAGTCCGGAATCTCCTATGCCGTCCTCGCCATGAGTATCCTGGGCGCTCACATACTCCCGCGCCAGCGGAACCTCCGCCCCCTGATACACGGGGATATCCAGCCTGTCCATGAACTGCAGCACCTTCAGGGCGTTCCGCGCCCCCAGATCGGCCGGAACGTTCCCGCAGACCGTCGTAATGCCCAGCACCTCCAGCTCCGGCGACGCCAGCGCCAGCATCAGCGCCAGGCTGTCGTCGATGCCCGGATCACAGTCAATGATTACCTTTTTCTTTTCCATCTTTCTTTTCCTTTCCATCATTCCCAAAAACAGAAAGTAAAAAGCAAAAAGCCATGCCCCGCTCTAAGGACATGGCAAACAGCGCCCGTTCCGGCGCTTCTCTCTGCATTGTACCTTAGTTTTTTATACTGGGAAGTTTTCGAACCAGTCCGGGTTTCGCCCGAATTCTCATGCAACCGATGGTAGTATACCATAGGCGTGGGGATTTTTAAAGTTTTTTT
>DVJR01000018.1 GCA_018716575.1 Candidatus Scatomonas merdavium
CAGTTTCTGGGCCAGCGGTATAATATCAACATTCTGATTGTTGTGATTCTGACGGTGGTTATGTTCCTGTATCTGAAGTATTCCAAGCAGGGCTATGAGATCAGCGTAGTGGGAGAATCGGAAAATACGGCGCGGTACGCGGGTATCAACGTAAGAATGGTGCGCATCCGTACGATGCTGATTTCCGGCGCCATCTGCGGCCTGGCAGGCTTCCTGATCGTAGCCGGAAGAGATCAGACTATTTCCACCAACACGGCGGGCGGACAGGGCTTTACCGCGATTATCGTGGCGTGGCTGGCCAAATTTAATACGTTCTATATGGCGCTGATTTCGTTCCTGTTGATTTTCCTGTCCAGAGGCGCGGCGGAGATCGCGTCGGCATACAGCCTCAACGATTACGCGTCGGATATTATTACAGGCGTGATTCTGTTCTTTATTCTGGGAAGTGAATTCTTTATCAACTACAAGATGATCTTTCGCAAAAAAGCGGCCAGGGAGGTGAAGTAGTATGGAAACATTGATTGCATGGATCCTTCGGGCGATCCCCTTCGGGACGATTATCATGTACGGAGCTATGGGAGAGATTCTGACGGAGAAGTCCGGCAACCTGAATCTGGGCGTTCCCGGCATCATGTATCTGGGCGGCTTCGCAGGCTTTGCCAGCTCCTATTATTATGAGCGCCTGACACCAGAGCCAAATGCGGTGGTCTGCGTGATTATCGCCCTGGTCTGCTGCATCGCGGCTTCTATGCTTGGCGGCCTGATCTTCAGCTTCCTGACCATCACCCTCCGGGCGAACCAGAATGTGACGGGTTTGGCGCTGACCATCTTCGGCATGGGCGTGGCCAACTTCTTCGGCGTGTTCATTCTGAACGGCGCCAGCTATTCGGCGGCGCCGCTGGCCAACAGCGCGTTTGCCGCGAAAATACCGGGACTGTCCTCGCAGTTCGGCGTGGTCAGCCAGGTAGTGTTTGGCTATGGTTTCCTGGTGTATGCGGCCATTATCATAGCGATTATTCTGCATTTTGTTCTGAAACGCACGCGTACCGGTCTGAATCTGCGGGCGGTGGGTGAGAATCCTGCCACAGCGGACGCCGCGGGCATCAGTGTGACGAAATACAAATATCTGGCTACCTGCATCGGAGCGGGTATCTCCGGAATCGGCGGTCTGTACTACGTACTGGACTACAACCAGGGCATCTGGGCCACCACGGAGCAGATTCAGGCTCTGGGCTGGCTGGCCGTGGCGCTGGTTATCTTCACCACCTGGAAGCCGCTGAACGCCATCTGGGGCGCTTATCTGTTCGGCATGCTCTACTGGCTGTACCAGTTCCTGCCGAGCCTGCTGGGCATTTCGGTGGCCAGCTATATGACAGATCTGATCCAGATGGTGCCCTATGTGGTGACGATTATCGTGCTGATTGTGGTCAGCTTCCGGAAGAAGAAAGAAAATCAGCCGCCGGAGAGCCTTGGACTGCCGTATTTCCGGGAGGAGCGCTGATTCCGGTCTGAGGAGGAAGGCGCGGAACAGGGAAAACGGACGGAAGGGTGGAGCTCTGTTTTACGACTGCTGGTTTCGAAGTGAAGAAGCTCTAAAGGATTCCGAAGATAAACCTAAGACCGGGGACGGGAAGGTCAGAACTCGCTGTCGCTCAGACATTGACCTTCCCGTCCCCAACGGTTTATCTCCGGAATCCAAGAGCTTCTAAACACTTCTGCAAAGGCAGTCTCCAAAACAGAGCTCCACCCTTCCTGCTGTTTCCTGCTATTTTCCGCGCACCTGAGCCCCGAAAAGCTCCATGTATGGGGAAATGCCAAAGCGGAATGGGACAATTTCTCCCCAGTGTCCTAAAGCCGGGAAATCCCTCTTGACGCTCCTGTGAAAAAGGGGTAATGTATGTAGCGTAGATTCTGTTAATTTCATATTTTGCTTTTCTCTTATTCAGAGTGGCGGAGGTACATAGGACCTGTGAAACCACGGCAACCCCCATGGATGGAAGGTGCCAGCCTGAGCGAATTTTTCGAACAATAAGGGGATTTGATGATTGTATTATTGAGTCCGTCTTATGATGGACTTTTTTCCCGTTCGCCAGAGATGAGAGCGAAGAAAGCAGCGAAAGAAAAGGAGAAGAAGAATGGAAAAAAGATTGTTTACTTCAGAGTCCGTTACAGAAGGACATCCGGACAAAATCTGCGACCAGATTTCAGATGCGATTCTGGACGCTCTGGTAGCCCAGGATCCCATGAGCCGTGTAGCCTGCGAGACCTGCACCACCACCGGCGTGGTGATGGTTATGGGAGAGATTACTTCCAAGGCCAACGTGGATATTCAGCAGATCGTGCGTGACACGATTACGGAGATCGGCTATACCCGTGGAAAATACGGTTTTGATGCAGAAACCTGCGCGGTGATCACCGCCCTGGACAAGCAGTCCACCGATATCGCCATGGGCGTGGACAAGGCGCTGGAAGCAAAAGAGAACACCATGTCCGATGAGGACATCGACGCCATCGGTGCCGGCGACCAGGGTATGATGTTCGGCTATGCAAACAATGAAACAGAAGAATATATGCCGTATCCCATCGCGCTGGCGCACAAACTGGCGCTGAAGCTGACCGAGGTTCGCAAGAACGGAACCCTGCCCTACCTGCGTCCGGATGGAAAGACCCAGGTGACAGTAGAGTATGACGAGAACGGCAAGCCCTTCCGCCTGGATGCCGTAGTGCTTTCCACACAGCATGGTCCGGAAGTGAGCCAGGAGCAGATTCATGAAGATATCAAAAAATACGTGTTCGATCCGGTTCTGCCGAAGAATATGATTGACGGCGAAACGAAGTTCTTTATCAATCCCACCGGCCGTTTCGTAATCGGAGGACCTCACGGTGATTCCGGACTGACCGGAAGAAAGATCATCGTAGATACATACGGCGGATATGCCCGTCACGGCGGCGGCGCCTTCTCCGGAAAGGACTGCACGAAGGTGGACCGTTCCGCGGCCTATGCGGCCCGCTACGTGGCTAAGAACCTGGTGGCCGCCGGTCTGGCTGACAAGTGCGAGATTCAGCTTTCCTACGCCATCGGCGTGGCGCATCCCACCTCTGTACAGGTAGAGACCTTCGGAACGGGCAAGCTGTCCGACGAAGAGCTGACGAAGATCGTGCGCGACAACTTCGACCTGAGACCGGCAGGCATCATCAGGATGCTGGATCTGCGCCGGCCCATCTATAAACAGACTGCGGCATACGGACATTTCGGAAGAAATGACCTGGATCTGCCCTGGGAGAAGCTGGACAAAGTAGAAGATCTGAAAAAATATCTGAAATAAGCAGATGACAGGGGAGTCTTCGCTGTTCCCGGGATCAGGCATTTGCCTGATCTCGAGGCGGCGGGGGCTTTTTTTGGTAAAGACCAGGGTTTTGCCGCGTCCTGGCCAGGAAAAAGGGAACTGCGGCGTGGAACAGAAAAAATTGTGAAAAACAAAACAAATAAATTTTATAAATTGTGTAAAAAATATCAAAAACGGGTGTGGAAAAATGGATTTTTACAGACGGGTGAGAATGGTGTGCCTGCGGATTCCGAAGGGGAAAGTGGCCACCTACGGTCAGATCGCGCTGCTCTGCGGAAAACCGGCCAATTCCAGACAGGTGGGCTATGGTCTGCGGAAGGGACTGGCAGGCGAAGATGTGCCGGCTCACAGAGTTGTGAATGCCAGGGGCATTTTAAGCGGAGCGGCAGCCTTTTCGGAAGCGGGCCTGCAGGAACGGCTGCTGGCGGCGGAAGGAGTTGCGGTAGAACGGGAAAAGGGCCAAAGCCGGGTGAATCTGAAGCGTTACGGATGGAGGAATACCATGGAAGAGGCGGAAGAACTGGTGATTTCTTATAAAAAAGAAGGAATATAACGCATATTTGTTAAAAAATTATCGAATATTCGTTAAAATATTGACATATAAATGGGGGAATGCTATGATAAAAACGTAATTGGGAAACAAAGAAGCCCGGATTTACAGAAAGGGCTCCGACAGGCGCGCACGGGAACTCCGGCGTACAGGCAGAAAGGGGGCGGCAGAAAAATGAGAAGGTAAAAACAGGGAAGCGTAACAGGCGGGGCCTGTGAGCGGAAGGGACTATGGTGTATGGGGTTTTGTGTGCAGGCGGTTCGCAGCGTAATGTGTAAGTAGTGTGTAGTGTAGTTTTGATGAAGTATTGATTCCATGTGTAGAGAATGTACAGAAAAGGAGAAGAGTAGTAATGAAAGGTTTTGCGATGTTGAAAATTGGAGAAACTGGTTGGATTACAAAGGATGTTCCGGCGTGCGGCCCCATGGATGCTATCTGTAAGCCGCTGGCCCTGGCGCCCTGTACCTCAGACGTCCATACGGTCTGGGCGGGAGCCATCGGCGACCGCCATAATATGATCCTGGGTCATGAGGCCGTGGGAGAAGTGGTGGAAGTGGGAAGCCTGGTAAAGGATTTTAAGGTGGGCGACAAGGTGCTGGTTTCCGCCATTACGCCCGACTGGAATTCTCTGGAAGCTCAGGGCGGATACGCCATGCATTCCGGCGGCATGCTGTCCGGATGGAAATTTTCTAACTTTAAGGACGGCGTGTTCGGTGAATTTTTCCACGTCAACGACGCGGACGGCAATCTGGCGCTGCTTCCGGACGGCATGGATCTGGGAGCGGCCTGCATGATCAGCGACATGGTTCCCACGGGCTTTCACGGCGTAGAGCTGGCGGATGTGCAGTTCGGAGACAATGTGGCTGTCATCGGAATCGGGCCGGTGGGACTGATGTCCGTCGCAGCCGCGGCCATCCGGGGCGCGGCCAATATCTATGCGGTGGGTTCCCGGAAGAACTGCGCGGACCTGGCGAGAGAATTCGGAGCGACGGATATCATTAATTACCGGGAAGGCGATATCGTGGAGCAGATCATGGAGAAAACTCATGGCGCCGGCGTGGACAGAATCGTGGTGGCAGGCGGAGATAACGATACCTTCGATCAGGCCATCCGCATGCTGAAGCCGGGCGGAAAGATCGGAAACGTCAACTATCTGGGCGAGGGCGATTATGTGAAGATTCCGCGGGCCGAGTGGGGCTGCGGCATGGGCCACAAGCAGATCGTCGGCGGCCTGATGCCGGGCGGACGGCTGCGTTCCGAAAAGCTGGCCCGTCTTGTGGAAACAAACCGTATCCATCCGGAAAAACTCATAACTCATAGATTCACAGGGCTGGAGCATGTGGAAGAAGCCCTGATGCTGATGAAAAACAAGCCGGCGGATCTGATTAAGCCGCTGGTGGTGATTGAATAAGAATTCCGTTTTGCAGGGTTCGGGTGCGAGACGGCAGAAGTAAGCTAGGATAAAAACGCCGCGGTGTCCGGCTGCCTTTGTAAGGAGGCAGCCAGACACCGCGGCGTTTTTATCCGTCCGGATATTCAGCCATTTACACCCTCCCCGGCAAAACGGAATTGACTTTTTGTATACCGATTGGTATACTGTAATCATGGAGAACTTGCATATGGAGAACAGAGAGAGATTACTGGAGGCGGCGCTGTCGCTGTTTTATGAGAAAGGATATGACGCCGTAGGCGTGCAGGAGATTGTGGAAGCGGCCGGGGTGACGAAGCCCACGCTGTAATATTATTTCGGGAGTAAGAGGGGGCTGCTGGAAGCGGTTCTGCAGAAAAATTTCCGGGTGATGG
>DVJR01000019.1 GCA_018716575.1 Candidatus Scatomonas merdavium
TTACGCTGGACTCCACCGTATCCGTCACCTCAGGGGTAAGGCCATTCATCATATAGCTTCTCACATACACATGGTCATGTCCCTGCAAAACCACGTCAATATCCAGATCCTGGAATACCGGGGCAAGTTCATTTCTCCTCTGCAGGATATCGTCTTCCGTCGCGTGGCTCGCCACGCTGTACAGGGAATGGTGAAGTACAACTACCTTCCAGTCCACATCCTGGTTTTTCTGAATCGCATCTTCCATGAACGCCTTATGCTCTGCGGTGCTCATGTTATTCGTATTCAGGTTCATGAAAAGGACATTGTTGTAAACATACCAGTAATCGCTTCCTGCAGCTGTCGCGCCATACTGGCTCTCATTCGGATTATTAAAATGCTGGCTGTAAGAACTGCTTCCCGTATCATGGTTGCCTATAACGGTTGCCGTTGTCAGCCCTTCCAGAACCGCGTGTTCCAGATAGCCGGAATACTGGCCTTCATCTGCAGCAGAATTTACCTGATCCCCGACGCTGACAAGGAAGCTGGCATCCGGGAACTGGGCCGCCGCCACGTTCAGGGTATTCTCCCATCCCTGTATATCCGATTCCAGGCTGCCGGCTCCGATCTGGGGATCCCCGGCCAGAAGGAAGCTGAAATTCCCTGTCCCTCCGGTTTTGAAGCTGTATATCTGCGATACCGTCTCACGGTTGACCAGACGGTACACATATTCCGTGTCCGGCTCCAGCCCGGTCATCGCAGCCTGGTTGCTGTAAAAGCCCTGATCATTTGCCGCTTCCACGGAAGCCTGCGCTTCGCTGTACGTTTCCGGAAATTCTTCTCCCGACTTCGGCGCGTACTGCACAGTCCCAGGATCCGGGCTGTCGGCATACCAGGTGATATTCCGGGATAACGAATCGGATCCCACCGTCAGGGAAACAGCCTTCTGAGTCAGCGCATCCGGCGTCTCCTCTGTCTGCTCCGCAAAGGCAAGAGAAGTCATTTCAAAGTAGATGTCTGAGCTGGATGCTCTTCCCTGATGGAGCTCTACCGCAATCGTATTGGTTCCTGTCTTCAGCATGGACGTATCCGCTGTGAAGGTCGCACTCTTGGGCGTACTCGCATTGGAACCGCCATAGGACAGATTACTGTCATATCCGTTTTCCGGAACATCGAAGGCTGCGGCTTCCTCTCCATTAATGTAGATCACCGCTGCGTCATCATATATGACAGAGCCCTGCAGCTCCATATCTTCCGGAATCGCATCCAGGGTAAAGGTTGTCCGGAAAAAGAAGGCGGGAATATCGTCTCCGCTTTCGCCGTTTATGTACTGATTTAACAATACCGCAGGTGTGATGCCATCACCCAGATCGCCAATCGCACCGTTTTTCGCGCCGAACTGTGCCCTGCTGCCCTCATTGCTCTTCCAGGCACTGTCATCAAATCCTTCTTCGGTCCAGGCCGTCCGGTTTCCGTCCACGGACGGATCCGTGGTATGTTAAAATTTGTAAAGGATAGGTTAATAAAATCTTGTTTTTGAGAGATTTTTTTACATAAAACGAATGCTTTTTCCTGAAATACAGCTTCCACGGGCAATTCCCCGAACCATAAAAAATACAGCGGCTGTTTACAGAGGCTTTACATGCCTGTTACTGTCATCACAGAAAACCAGAACGTCATATGTTTCACTATATTATGGAGTTTTGCGGAGAGACAGGGAAAATCCCCGGTGCAGATGTCAGGAAGGGAAGGGTTCGACTGAGAAGCGGCCTTTGAGAAGTGTCAGAAGATCTTGGTTTTTCGGTGTGAGGCGTTAGGGACGTGCAGACCATTGTCTGAGCGACAGCGAGTTATGGTCTGCACGTTCCTGTTTTTAGCCTCATACCGGAAAGCCTTAGATCTTCTTCACTTCGAAATCAGCCGTTTCACAGCCGGACCCTTCCCTTCCGTTCTCTTTTTGAAATTTTTCCGTCTCCCCGCCAAACCGGAATTCTCAGAATGCCTTCTCCAGAAACCTCTCCCACGTTCCTCTCTGCCGCTCCAGCTGCTCCAGCTTTTCCATATTTTTCCCGGATATCCATACTTTGTTCGTGCTGCTGTAGTAGTTGCAGAGCTTCCAGAACTTCCAGGGGTAGGCCAGACGCAGGCGGAGGTTTTCCAGCTCTTCGGGCGACAGCGGGATCACTTCCTGATACGTCTCCAGCATTCCTCTTCCCATGCTCAGATCCCAGTTGTGCTTCTCCAGAATTTTCCGCATGAAATGATAGAGATCGGCCGTCTGGACGTCGTAATTCCACCGTTCGAAGTTCGTAACCGCCATCTGATTGCCGTTGAACAGCACATTATGCTGGTTATAATCCCCGTGGCAGACGCAGCCGGCTTCCAGGCTCTTTTTTCTCAGTTCTTCATAGCCAGACTGCTCCAGTTCCTTCACCACCTGCTCCCCCTGCCGCAGAAACGGTTCCACGCAGTCCAGCAGCCGGATTTCAAAGGCATTCTTCTTCTGCTTTTTCCGGATAAACTTCCGAATTTTCCGTATTTCGGCGTTATGGCGGCTGCATTCGTGAATCAGGGATTCCCGTACATATTCCTCCGCCACCTCCCGGCGCATGATTCTATGTAAAAGGGCCAGCCTGCGCACCGCCCGCTCGATATCCCCGATGGAACGGGTGTCGCACTCTCTTCCCGTACACCAGTCCCGGAGCACGTATGCGTTTTCCTCTCTGTCGTAGGAAATCAGCCGGCCCTCCAGGTTCTTTCTCAGGCAGTCCATCCAGGGAAAGCCGCTTTCCCGAATCTGGTTCATCAGCTCATACTGCTGCTCCAGCTTCCGCTCCGTCCCGCCGTATTCTCTGATGCTGACCCAACCCTCCGGCGTCTCATACAGCAGAACGCCACGCCCTTTACAGGACGATTTCGCCGTAAGGCCATACTGTTCCAGCACCCACAAACCCCGATCATACATAAATGCTCCCCCTTTCGTCCTTCTATCCTATGCCGAAAAGGGGGAGCACATGCGTACAAGATTCAACTGTGCGGCCTGTCAGGTCATGTTGGCAAACCGTTCTACTGCTTTTGTAAAATTTTTTATGGTCCGGTCGGCGTCTCCGTGCTCAATGCCGTCCCTCACACAGTGATTGATATGGCCCTCCAGCACCACCTGTCCTACCTTGTGCAGCGCCGATTTGGCCGCGTTGATCTGGGAAAGAATATCCTCGCAGGGAATGTCTTCATCCACCATACGGTCAATGGCCTGTACCTGTCCGATGATCTTCTTCAGCCTGCGATGCAGGTTTTCCGAATCCATACACTGAATCATTCTTTTACCTCCCTTTGTGTTCTGACAAAATCCAACAGGTATTCCCGGCTGTTTTTCTCCGGATCGTCCAGCACTTCTTCAAGAGCCTTCTGCAGGAGCCTGCCAACCTCCGGCCCCGGCGCACAGCCCAGAGCAACAATATCGCCGCCTGACAGCTGCAGTTCCTTCAGGCTGACGCACTGAGCCTCACGGATAATCTTTTCGTAAATTCCAGAAACGCCGATGATTCTCTGAAGATTCTGCGGCATATATTCCGGACTCTGAGCCAGCATATCCGCATTCTGCACCTTTAAAAGCACAGGAAAAAGCTCCGTGCCGATCCGGTTCACTGCATGACGGACCTCCTTTTCCTCCGGCTGAATCCGCCAGTCATGGTATCGAACCAGCGTAGTAACCTTCCGGATTGTTTCGTTATCCAGCTTCAGCCGTCTCATGATCTTTTCCGCCAGCTCCGCTCCTGCCGGCCCATGCCCTTTAAAATGGTCGATTCCTTTCTCATCAGTGGTGCGGCTGCAGGGTTTCCCCACATCATGCAGCAGCATGGTCAGCCGCTGTACTTTTCCCGATTCAATGGCACACATAGTCTTCAGCGTATGATCGCCCACACTGAAGCAGTGATGGGGATTATTCTGCGGCGTATCCATCATCGCGTCAAATTCCGGAAGTATGATTTTCGTAATCCCGGCCTCATATGCTACTTTCAGATAATCCGGATGCTCAGATTCAATGAGCTTCAGCAGCTCTGTGCAGATCCGTTCCGCGCTGATCTTCTCAAGGGTGGGCGCCAGCCGGACAATTCCCACCAGCGTCTCTTTGTCTATTCCAAAATTCAACTGAGCAGAAAAACGCACGGCCCGCAGAATCCGCAGCGCATCCTCGGAAAAGCGCTCCAAGGGATCACCCACACAGCGAATCACCTTTTTCTGAAGGTCCTCCATGCCTCCGCAGAGATCAATCAGCCCTTCTTCTTCATTATAGGCCATGGCATTTACGGTAAAATCTCTTCTTTTCAGATCTTCCGGAAGACTGGCCGTAAAAGTGACGCTGTCCGGGTGGCGCCCGTCGCCGTAGGTTCCGTCTATTCGGTACGTCGTGACTTCGTGCGCCTTGCTCCCGACCAGAACCGTCACCGTTCCGTGAGCGATTCCGGTATCCACCGTCCGGCTGAAAATACGTTTTACCTCTTCCGGCCGGGCAGAGGTGGTAATATCCCAGTCATCCGGCCGGCGTCCCAGAATACTGTCCCTGACGCAGCCCCCAACCGCATACGCTTCAAAGCCTTTTCCATGAAGGCCGTCCAAAACCGCCTTCACTGTGGCGGGCAGTCTGATCTTCACCGTCGTTTCACTCCTATCCATTCAGTTCTTTCTGCTATATCTGTTTCATTGTAACATATCTGGAAACAGTGTCAAATCTCAAAAACAGTTTTTCTTGCAGTATTCCCATCGCCGTTTTATGATAGGAGTTGGAAACATCGAAGAGCAACTTACAGGAAGGAAAAATAATACGCCATGGATTATACCAGACTGAAAAATCACCGCAACCGGCTGAACGCTTTTGCCAATATGATCGGACTGTCCATTACGGAAATCGGCCAGGGCACCGCCCGGACCGAACTGAATATTACGCCGGACCACTTAAATCCCATCGGCTCCGTACACGGGGGCTGCCTGGCCACTGTTGCCGATGTCACCGGCGGCGCCGCGGCCAGCTCCTATGGCTGGCAGGTCACAACCCTGGACTGCAGCCTCCACTACCTGCGGCCCGGCCTGAACGTCTCCCGCCTGTACGGAGAAGCCCGGGAACTGAAGCGCGGAAAACGCACGCTCGTCTACGACGTCACCATCCGCGACCAGGCCGGCACGGTCTTGAGCGAGGGAATTTATACTTATATGTCTCTTGACAAAAGAATTCTGCCCGATGAAACGGCCCGGAATACTGATGGAAAATAATATTTTTTCACTGCCGGAAATATGCCGGTGGCCCGCCGGAAGCGCTGAAAATGCCGGTATATTTGCCTTGACAAACCCGGCCTTTTATCATAGAATGAAACGGAATCAGAGAAAATGGCTGTGATGAGGAATAGTACATGCAGAAGGATGCCAAGAGAGGAGGCCGTATGGTGCGAGGCTTCCGTTCCGGCTGTATGGAACCGGCCCCCGGAGCCGCCTGTGAGAAGCAGGACGAAGCCGCCGCGTTAAGGCGCAGGAGAAGTGAGCCGTCTGTCATCAGCCGGCTAATGAGGGTGGTACCACCGAGATCAGAACTGTCGGTCCCTTTGGAGGGGCAGGCAGTTTTTTTAATGGAAAGGAGATTATTATGGCAAAGGACAAGAAACTGGTAGCAGCGATCACGTCCATGGAAGAGGATTTTGCCCAGTGGTATACGGACGTTGTTACAAAAGCTGAGCTGGTAGGCTACACCAGCGTCAAGGGCTGCATGGTCATCAAACCGGCCGGCTATGCAATCTGGGAAAACATTCAGAAGGAGCTGGACCGCCGCTTCAAGGAAACCGGCGTAGAAAATGTTTATCTTCCCATGTTCATCCCCGAAAGCCTGCTGCAGAAGGAAAAAGATCACGTGGAAGGCTTCGCGCCGGAGGTGGCCTGGGTCACCATGGGCGGCATGGAAACCCTGCAGGAACGGCTCTGCGTGCGCCCCACCTCAGAGACCCTGTTCTGCGACCTCTATTCCAGAGATGTCCATTCCCACCGGGATCTGCCTAAAGTCTATAACCAGTGGTGCTCCGTGGTGAGATGGGAAAAGACCACCCGGCCCTTCCTCCGCTCCCGGGAATTTCTGTGGCAGGAAGGCCACACTGCCCACGCTACGGCAGAAGAGGCAGAAGAGCGCACCATCCAGATGCTGAACGTATATGCCTCCTTCTGCGAGGAAGTGCTGGCGATCCCCGTCATCAAGGGCCGCAAGACGGATAAAGAAAAATTCGCCGGCGCAGAGGCCACCTACACCATCGAATCCCTGATGCACGACGGAAAAGCCCTGCAGTCCGGAACCAGCCACAATTTCGGCGACGGCTTCGCAAAGGCTTTCGGCATCCAGTATACCGACAAAGACAACACCCTGCAGTACGTTCACCAGACCTCCTGGGGCATGACCACCCGTATGATCGGCGCCCTGATTATGGTCCACGGTGACAACAGCGGCCTGGTGCTGCCTCCCAGAATCGCTCCCGTACAGCTGATGGTCATTCCCATCCGCCAGGATGCAGAAGGAGTTATGGACAAAGCTCTGGAGATTCAGGAAGCCATCCGCGCCGCAGGCATCCGCGTGAAGCTGGATCAGACGGAGAAGAGTCCCGGCTGGAAATTCTCCGAGCAGGAAATGCGCGGCATTCCGCTTCGGATCGAACTGGGACCCAAGGATATTGAGCAGGGACAGGCTGTCCTGGTCCGCAGAGACACCAGAGAAAAATATGTAACGCCCATCGAAGAGCTGCCCGCCAAAGCAGCAGAGCTGCTGGAAGAGATCCAGGCCAACCTGTACAACCGCGCCCTGGAGCACCGGAACGCTCATACTTACGATGTGACCACTTACGAAGAGTTTAAACAGACCATCAATGAAAAGCCCGGCTTCATCCGCGCCATGTGGTGCGGCTGCCAGGAATGTGAGGATAAAATCAAGGAAGATACGGCCGCTACCGCGCGCTGCATCCCCTTTGAGCAGGAGCATTTAAGCGACGTCTGCGTCTGCTGCGGCAAGCCGGCAAAGAAGATGGTTTACTGGGGAAGAGCGTACTAAACGCTGACTGAGAGCATTATAAAAGAGTGACCCAAAATCGGTTTTAAAGTGCGAACGGCCACCAGATATAGCAATAATCCCGAGGATTATTCTATATCTGGTGGCCTGTAACGCTTTCAGCCCGCTTTTTCCAGATCTTCAAAGTCCCCCAGATCCCGCAGATCAATACCGGAGGCATCCACCCGGGGCTCCGGGTATTCCATCTGGCCGCTGATTGTCGCCGGAATCTCGCCCCGAAGCTGCGCTCCGGCGCTTTCCGCCCGCAGCAGGCAGACCTGCTCCAGCACATCCACGGCCAGCCTGTGATCCTCATAGCTGCAGAACGCTGTGGGATCCTTCTCCACATAAGGCGCAATCATCTCCGCCGTCTCCCGGAGCCGCACGGAAAACAGTCCGTTCTCAAAATATCCTTTCAGAAATTTCTCAAAATACTCTCTGTACTGCGCAAAATACTCCTCCTGCTTCATCAGGTTGTGATACAGCGGTCTGTTCCGCATGACTTCTCCGTCCGCCGGAGTATAGATCGGATAATTAATCAGTACATTAGGGTCCCGGATCGGGTCTGTCATGCCCAGGGCATATGTGCCAAAAGCCAGGTTATAGTCCCAGGGAAGGATGCTTAAGATGCCATCCTCCTCATAGAGAAAGTAATTATGCCCCGTCCTTCCCAGATAGCTGTCCCAGTTCATCACAAACACCTGCACGACAAAGTACCGCAGTACTTCATCCACATTGACCGCCTGTTCCAGATTCTCCCCCGAATCCAGAATTTTCAGAGCCTCAATCAGCCGGTGCTTATCCGCCTCCGTCACATCATATTTTGCCTTCCGGAAAATATTTTCATAGTTCGCCGGATCATCTCCCGTATACCGCAGAGCCACATCCGCGTTCTCAGCGTTCAGAGACTGATAATCCGGCTTGTAAAGCTTCCCGTAATGATTGCCGAAACACCGTCTGGCAAAAGCCTCCTCCGGTTCCTCTACCGCCAGAAACAGTCCCCAGGGTTCGCCGTTTACCGTAACCCACGTATAACTGCACAGCGGAGCCGGCACCTGCATATGGCGCATCATATCATAAGCCATAAACGTTTTCAGATAACTGTTGTCCTGGAAGGAGGCATCCAGGGAAAGCTTGTCCAGTCCGTAATAGTAATTTCCCGGCTGATAATGGTCAAATTCGATCTTCAGGCTGTACCGGTCGAGTCCGTATTCCGCTGTCAGGCGCCGGGAATTATTTCCTTTCGCGCGAAGTCCGACGCGTGGAAACTCTTCTCCATCAATCACAACAGAGCAGAGCGTATATTCCTCTTCGGCCGCAGTCTCAAGAAAAGCATCCCATCCGTCCAGCAGAATATCTATAGTGTGCACCCGCTCTGCATCAAACAGCCGGCCTGCATATTCCGGGCTGGCGCTCGCGCGCGTAATGCCGAAAAAATCTCCGAACAGCAGGACAACCGTCAGAAGGACGGCCGCCGCCATGGCCGCGAGGCAGAATTTATCCGCATGCCTGTGGTTTATCATATCGTTTACCCCATATAGTCTCCGTTGTAGGAAACGAGAACAGCCTGACTGACGCCCGGAATCTTATCCAGCGCGTTCACAAAGGCGCTGTCATTCTGCTTCAGGCGGATCTCATAATTCAGTTCGATCCTGCCGGGACTGACGCTCTTGCTTTTCAGGCTCATCCGCTTCACACTGGCTTCCACAAAGTTCCGGATTTCTTTTTCCTGTTCCGTCGTTTCACAGTGGATCACCAGGATATATGGAATATCAGCCGATTTTTTTGAAGAAAACACCAGCAATACGCAGCCGATCAGCAGGCTCCCGAATACCGCCAGCGGAATCAGGCCCGCCGCAAGCACGATGCCCACCGCAATACTCCAGAACAGAAACGCAATATCCATCGGTTCCTTGATCGCCGTCCGGAACCGGACAATCGAAAGCGCTCCCACCATACCCAGGGAAAGAACCACGTTGCTGACCACCGTCATAATCAGCACCGTCGTAATCATCGCCATGGCGATAAGCGTTACGCCGAAGCTTGCGGAATACATGACGCCGCTGTAGCTTTTCTTATAGACAAAAAACAGGAACAGTCCCAGAAGAAAAGACAGCGCCAGGGCAATCACCATGTCCAGAATGGAGATCATGGCTATGTTTTCCAGAAAATTGGATTCAAAAATATCATGAAATGTCATATGTAAATCCCCTCATTCCTGCGGATTTCAGTCAAACCGCCTGCATTCCGCGTATTTGGAGCAGGCGGACGCCTGTCTGCCCGGCACCTGAACCGCCATGCGGATCAGATCCGGAAGGAAGGAATCGTATTTCACTTCCAGGATAGTTGTCCCGTCCATGGCCTGCGGCTGCAGGCGCTCCGTATCCAGAAAATCCGTGTTTCCCAGCCCCGTCCGTACATTCCGGTCCAGCGTCACGCGGACGTTTCCGGGGCCGTAACAGAACGCCTCTCTGTCATAGCAGACTACCGTCCGGGCCCTCAGGCCCTGCCCCATGAGCTTGCTGTAAAATTCCGCCAGAAGAGAATTGCCGGAGTCCAGAAGAAACGCAATATCTCCCTCCAGAAGCCGCTCCGCCTGTTCTGCCGAAAGGCGGGCGCTTCTTTTTCCGCAGAGTCCGTTTATCTTATATTTTTTCTCCAGACGGATGAAACCGGTATCCTTTCCGTAATAGCGGAGGCGGAATTTTTCTCTCCGGTTCACCCCGTTCACTTTCTGACGGTACGCCCGGTCATAGGGCGTGTCAAAGTAAAGACTGGTCACGCGGTAGGTTCCGTCGGACCCAGCATAGCTGTCATGGGCGAACAGCCTGCCGAGTCTTTCGGAAAGAATCCGGTCGTCCCGGCGGTTGATCCGGTACTTCAGTTCGTGCCGGAGAGGGGATCCCCCTCCCTGTCCGTCAGTCGTCATAATCGGTATCGCCGTCATCGTAGTCGGTATCGTTGTCATCGTCGTAATCGGTATTGCCGTCATCATCGTAATCGGTATTGCCGTCGTCATAGTCCGTGTTGCCGGAGGTATCTGCCGGCGGCGCAGGCGGATTGGTTGGCGCGGGCGGGTTGGTCGGCGCGGGCGGATTGTAGTCTGTGACTCCATCATTGTTCGGGCCGTAGTCCGTGTCGTCGTAATCCGTCACTCCATCGTTGTTCGGGCCGTAATCCGTATCGTCGTAATCCGTCACTCCGTCGTTATTCGGGCCATAGTCCGTGTCGTCATAATCCGTCACTCCGTCGTTGTTCGGGCCATAGTCCGTGTCATTGTAATCCGTGTCTCCGTCGCTGCCAGGGCCATAATCCGTGTCGTTATAATCGGTTACTCCATCGTTGTCCGGGCCGTAGTCCGTATCGCTGTAATCGGTCACTCCATCGTTACCGGGGCCGTAGTCCGTATCCTCATATGCGTCATCCTGGTAGACCTTTCCGGTGACGGCGTTCACTTCATATTCATATCCTACGCCGTCCATGATAAATTCCAGCTCATAAATGCCGTCATCCAGTTCATATTCCTTGGTCATAAAATGGAGGTCGTCGCGGCCCAGTTGTTTTGCCAGAATATTCTGTGCAGCCTGGGGGCTGATGTATCCTTTCGATCCCAGTACGCTGTCATAATCGTCATCGTCCAGCGTCAGCGCCTGGGAACCGATCTGGTTGGCTTCCACGGTCAGACGGACTTCCTCGGCGATTCCCTCCAGGAAATCATCATCCGGATATTCGGAGCCTTTTGCCAGCTTGAGAATGATGTTTTTTTCATGGCCGTCGATCAATGCTTCAAAATACCCGGCCGCATGGATTTCTTCAACCAGATCTCCAACTACGTCGCGGCAGGCCATGCCTTCATAGCCCGTATAGGAGGCAAGTACCTCCTTCCCGTCCTGGTTTTTCCCTTCCAGGGCAAGCACTCTGCCCTCCTGGTCATATTCCAGTTCGATCTCCGGATTGACACTCAGCAGCAGCACGCCTGCCGCTTCCAACGGTTTTTCCGTCGGCGTTGCCGTTGCCTGTACCGTTTCCTGCCGGCTTGTGTCACGCGCCGCGCTCTGTCCCGATGATCCGCATGCTGCCAGACCTGCCGCCAGCAATCCCGCTCCCATTGCGATTCCCATTTTCCTGATTAATGTGTTCTTTTTCATGATAAGGTCTCCTTTCTTGCTTAGAGGCTTTATTATTTTTTGTTTTTATATCAGTAGATTACGCAGGTCGTTTTTGAAAACCGGGGTTGCAGTAAAAAAATCTCAAAAAAATTTTTATTTTAATTTCAAAATATATTTAGTTGGATTTTATCAATTAACAGAAATATTTTCCATTATATCTATGTTAAATTTAAGTAAAGTAAATGTAAATTACAGTTTCCCTTCTCTGCCGCCTGCAGCATCCTTGCCTTCGGCTATATCCTCCCCGCTACCGGGCGGATTTTGGACTTACACCCCTGAGAAACGTGCGCCGTCAGGCGTACCTAGAAAAAACCCGATGAAATCAAATTTTCTCACGAAAATCAGTTTTCATCGGGTTTTATTGTTTATTCTGTAATCTTCCGTATCACACCGTAATCTCAATCTTCCGCTTCGTCGGCACATACTTCCGAAATTCCACGCCCGCCGCCTGAAACATCATCTTGGAGGCCATGACCGACGGCGTTCCGTCGTACTTGTCACAGTCATAGATCACCGTCTTGATACCGGCCTGTATGATAGCCTTGGCACATTCATTGCACGGAAACAGCGATACATAAATTTTGGCTCCCTCCAGGCTTCCGCCGCGATAATTCAGAATCGCATTCAGCTCACTGTGAGTCACATAAACATATTTCGTTTTCAACGGATCTTCATCCTCCCGGGACCAGGGAAATTCATCATCCGAGCAGCCCATCGGGAATCCGTTATAGCCCATAGACAAAATTTTGTTGTCCTGGCTGACGATGCAGGAGCCCACCTGGGAATTGGGATCCTTGGAACGCATACCCGCCAGCTTTGCCACTGCCATAAAATATTCATCCCAGGAAATATAATCCTTTCGCTTTTCACTCATAACCTTTTCCGCCTGTCCCAAATATGATCTGCATCTATTTTGTACCGAAAATGCGGTCTCCCGCGTCTCCCAGCCCAGGAACGATATATCCGTGATCATTCAGGTGATCATCCAGCGCGCCCACAAACAGATCCACATCCGGGTGAATTTCATGCATTTTCCGAATCCCCTCCGGCGCTGCCAGAATACACATAAAATGAATTTTCCTGGCTCCTTTCTCTTTCAGCATTGTAATGGCCGCTGTAGCCGAACCGCCGGTAGCCAGCATCGGATCCGTCACAAATATTTCCCGGCTGGCGATATCCGACGGCAGCTTGCAGTAATACTCCACAGGCTCCAGAGTCTCCGGATCACGGTAAAGGCCAATATGTCCCACTTTGGCAGCGGGGATAATCGTCAGAACGCCTTCCACCATGCCCAGGCCGGCACGGAGAATCGGCACTACAGCCATCTTTTTTCCCACCAGCCGCTTTACAACCGTATGGCAGATAGGCGTCTCTATTTCCACCTCCTCCAGCGGAAGCTCTCTTGAGGCTTCATAGCACATCAGCATGGCCACCTCGCTGATCATTTCCCGGAATTCTTTGGAACTGGTGTCCTTTTCACGAATGATACCGATTTTGTGCTGAATCAGAGGGTGATCCATAATCACTGTTTTTGCCATAATGCCATTCTCCTTTTCTGCATATTCTCTCTTCTATTCTTCTTCCTGATGCTCGATTTTATAAATTCTTCTCTTATGTCGTTCATCATTGGAAAACGGCGTGTCCAGAAATGTATCCACGATCTTCAAGGCAAGCCCCGGCCCAACCACGCGGCCTCCCATGGCCAGAATATTCGCATCGTTATGCTGCCTTGTCGCTTCAGCCATAAAGCAGTCTGTACATAGTGCCGCCCGGATACCCGGCATTTTATTCGCAGTGATGGAAATGCCGATGCCCGTTCCGCAGATCAGAATTCCCTTCTCGCACCGCCCGTCCAATATGGCCTTTCCCACCCTGCGGGCATAAATCGGATAATCTGTGGACTCCCTGCTGTAACAGCCGAAGTCCTCATACTCCAACCCTCTCTCCTCCAGGTGCTTCTTTACTTCCTGCATCAGTTCATAACCACCGTGATCACAGCCTAATCCTATCATTTTTCCAATACCTCCTCATTCAGCCGGACTGCCAGTTCATCTGTCATTGCATCCAGCGTTTCATAACATTTTCCATAGGAAACCAGCGGCTCCCCGTACAGAGGCCCCAGTTTTCCTCCTTCCCCAACATATTCCGCAATTGTATAGACATTCCCCGCATCGGGCCAGGTCATCCGGATCTTCTCCTTCTGCTCTTCCTCCATAGTGAGTAACAGGCATCTGCCCTCCAGATCCTCTTCTGAAAGCTGAACCGCCGCATGCTCCCTGGCCGTCAGACCGTGACTGACGAGAATCGCTTCCGCCTTCTGATTCACAGGCTCAGGAAAAAGCACTACCAGACCGCGGGAACAGATTTTCAGAGGAGACAGAAGATATTTTTTCTGCATGATGGCCGCCGCCATGGGCGCTCTGGCCGTGTCATCTTCATCTATGAAAATCAGTCTGTCATACTTCTTCATCCTGTCACCTCACTGTGCTTCTACCACTTTATGGCCTGCTGCCTTCAACAGGCGATTCATGAT
>DVJR01000020.1 GCA_018716575.1 Candidatus Scatomonas merdavium
GCCGGATTGCACCGGCCAAAATGCTTGTTGAGGGATTCCCCCCAAGCCCCCAAGATCGTCCCCATTCGGTGACGGCTGCGCGTCCTGCGGACGCTGAAAAATTTTAAGAAGCAAAAGAAAACCTCTATGCAAATGGTTCGTCCATTCACATAGAGGTTTCATATTTCCCGTTCACTTGGCATAGGTTAGTATTTTCGCAATACTTCTTTATGCTCCTCTGCCATTCCATGGCAGCTCTTTCTCAGGATGTGCAGGCTAATTTTACCCGCGCTGAAACATATATTGACGCACATTTAAAAAATAAAATCAGCAATCAGCAGCTTGCCGATATCTGCGGCATCAGCATATCTTATTTTATCAAGCAATTCCGGCAGCTTTACCATATGACACCGCAGGAATATATCATGCACCGCAGAATATGCAAAGGCAGAGACCTGCTGATTCAGACAGCCATTCCGATTGATACCATTTCTGATCTGCTGGGCTTTTGCAATCCCAGTCATTTTATACGGAGATTTCAGCAGGCTGAAGGAATGTCACCTACGCAATACCGCTCTGCTTATCGCATTGTCTGATAGTTGATGCTTTATTGCCACCTGCCAGCTCTTCTATGATTCCCTCCTTCTTTCCATCTCCACCACCGTATCAGCCAGATTCAGCGTAGAGCGCCTGTGGGAGACGATCAGCACCGTATGGCTGGCCTTCTCTTCCTGCAGCGACTTCAGAATAATTCCCTCATTGAGGGAATCCAGGTTGCTGGTGGGCTCGTCCAGCAGGACGAAGGGCGCGTCATGGAGAAAGGCCCGGGCCAGCCCGATCCGCTGCTTCTCCCCGCCGGAGAGCGTATCTCCCAGTTCGCCCACCTTCGTGTCATACCCATCCGGCAGGCTTTCGATGAAATCGTGTATGGACGCTTTTTTCGCCGCTTCTACGATCTCTTCCCTGGACGCCTCAGGCTTTGCGATGGCGATATTGGCGGCGATGGAATCGTGAAACAGGTGCGTTTCCTGGGTCATGAAGGCCTCCATCTCCCGCAGGTCTCTGGTGCCGATCTGCCGGACGTCGCAGCCGGATATCTTCACAGCACCGCCCTGCACATCCCAGAACCGCATCAGAAGCTTCAGAAGCGTGGATTTCCCGCAGCCGCTGGAGCCATGGATACCGATGATCCGGTCTTTCGGGATCTCCAGGCAGTAATCCTTCAGGATCTCTTCTCCCCCGTAGGAAAAGCTTATCCGTTCCGCCGAAGCCCCTTCAAAGACGGTCTTTTCCTGGCAGACGATTTCTTCCACCTGGGGTTCTTCCTCCAAAAGAGAGAGCACCCTCTCTCCGCTGGCCAGCGTCTGGTTCAGGTTGTTGGACAGGTTCGCCAGGGCAGTCACCGGCCCGAAGGATCCCATCATGGCAACTGTTGCGATGATCATTCCCGTACCGTCCGCCAGCCCCTGCCGGTGCAGCAGCACCATCAGGAACAGCATCCCGAAGGAAAAGGCGAGGATCGCCAGGTTTGTCACGGAACGCTGGAAGGTTTCCAGGCGGTTCAGCTCCCGCTGCAGGCCGCTTAAATCCCTGGAGCGTCTCTCCATCTCCTGCCACCTCTTTTCGCCGCAGCGGTACTGGATGGTTTCATCCAGCCCCCGCAGGGAATCCAGCACGAAGCTGTTCAGATCACCGAACCGGCTCCGGTAGCGCATCCCTTTATCCGCCCCTCTCCGGCCGCAGACTAACGGTATTATAGCTCCTACCGTCACATAGGCCGCCAGCGCCAGAAGACCCGCCGGCCAGGCAAACCGCCCGATAAAACATACCATAATAATTGAAACCGCCGCCGCGATGGCAATCGGTGAAATCGTATGAGCGTAAAATACCTCCAGCAGCTCCACATCCGACGTAATCATGGAAATCAGATTGCCCTTGTCCCGGCCCTCCAGCTTCGCCGGGCAGAGCCTGCGGAGTGCCGCGAATACCTTATGGCGTATCAGGGCCAGCAGCTTAAATGCAATGAAATGGTTGCAGTACTGTTCCCCGTAGTGCAGCACGCCCCGCAGCACCGCCAGGATCACCAGCGCCGCGAAGAGGACGCCGGGCTCCAGTGTCAGGAAACTATCTGCCTGCCCCGGCAGCAGCTCTATTCCCAGGGCCATATACGCCAGGCGCAGCAGACCGTATCCGGCCAGGACCGTCAGAAAAATCGCACAGAGGTAACCGATGGTTCCAAGCACGACTGCCAGGATCATCACCGGGAGCAGGGGCTTCACCAGCCCGATCAGCGCCCCCATGATCCGGAGGCCCTTCCGCCTGTGCTGTTCTGTATTCATTCCGGCCCCTCCTTTCCATTTGGTTCTCCATCTGGCTCTCCATGGGCATACTGCTCCAGCTCCGTCTGAGAGCGGTACAGCTTCGCATATGCGCCGTCCTTTTCCATCAGTTCCCCGTGAGTTCCCTCCTCCGCGACGGCCCCTCTCTGCAGCAGATAAATCCGGTCGGAGCCGACTACATTGGCCAGACGGTGGGAAATCAGGATCACCGTTTTCTTACCGGACAGTTCCCGTATCACCTCCATGATCAGTTCCTCGCTTTCCATGTCGATATTCGATGTGGCCTCGTCAAAGATATAGGCCGGCGTATCACGCAGCAGCGCCCGGGCAATACACAGCCGCTGGCACTGTCCGCCGGACAGATTGCTCCCTTTTTCCAACAGGCGGGTCTGAAGCCCTGCCTGCCCCTTCAGGAAATCCCAGAGATTCACGCGCCGGAGCACTTCTACCAGCCTCTCTTCCGGGGCGTCCGGCACGGCCATGCGGAGATTTTCCGCCACAGTTCCCTTGAACAGATAGCTGTTATGGGCCACCAGCGTCACCGTGGTGAGCAGGCTTTCCTCGGAGACTGTGGAAAGCTCTTTGCCGCCGATGCGGATACTGCCTGTGTAGCCTCTGTTCCTGCCGGTCAGCAGGCCGGCAGCCGTGCTCTTGCCGCAGCCGGAGACGCCCACCAGGGAGACGAAGGAGCCTGCTGGGATCTCCAGCGATACGCCTTTTAAGATCTCCCGTTCCGCCTCATAGGAGAAATGCAGGTTCTGTATGGAAATGGAAATGGCGGCAGCCGGAGACGTTTCTTCTGTCTGTTTTTCCGGTACTGGAATGATCTCCGTACCCTGCTCCGGCTCCGGCAGGTCCAGAAGAGCAAAGATCTTGTCGCTGGCCGCCATGCCGTTCATGGCAATGTGGAAGAAGGATCCCAGAAGACGCAGGGGCAGAAAGAATTCTGCCGCCAGCAGGACAATCATCAGCGTTCCCTGCAGGCTCACATGCCCGGCGGCAAACTGCTGCAGCGTCACGATCATGCCCGCCGCCGCCCCGCCGTAGGCTACGATGTCCATGACCGTCGTGGAATTGAGCTGCATGGTCAGCACCTTCATAGTGATGCGGCGGAAGCGCTGGGACTCTTCGTCCATCTCCGCCGCCTTCCGTTCATCCGCCTGATAGATTTTCAGGGTAGTAAGCCCCTGAATGTTTTCCAGAAAGCTGTCGCCCAGCTCCGTATAGATCCCCCAGTATTTTGCCAGCAGCCTTCCCGCTATTTTCTGAACTGCCACAATAGACGCCGGAATCAGCGGCACGCAGACCAGAAGCACCAGGCTGGCCGGCAGGCTTACGAAGGACAGCACGGCAAACAGCGTCACCGGGGCCAGCAGGCTGTAGAAAAGCTGGGGCAGGTATCTGCCGAAATACGTCTCCAGCTGATCCACGCCTTCCCCGGAGAGCTGCACCACCTCGGAGGTGGACACGCTTTCCCGGTAGGACGCGCCCAGCCGCAGCAGCTTGGCGTAGATCCTGTCCCGCAGAATCCGCTTCACATCCATGGACGCCCGGAAGGAGGCCTTTGAAGCTCCCCTCTCGCAAAAGACGCGCAGGGCAATCGCCAGGGCAGTCAGAATGCCGTACAGCAGAACCCTCTGCAAGGGCAGTTCCCCGAACAGCCCTTCCGTCAGCAGGGTCGTCCCGCAGAAAATCAGAAGGATCTGACAGAGCAGGGACAGCCACTGCCAGACCACCTGGTAGACGATATATTTTTTCGCATGGGCCAGCAGGCCCACCAGCCGCTTTTTAATCATAGGATTTTTCCCCCGGTTTCACGGTCTTTACCCGCAGGAAGAAATACAGCAGGTGGCAGACCCAGACCACCGCCAGGCAGATCCGGCCCACAGGCACGGCACGCATGAGGATAAAACCAACGGCCATGACAACCGTCACCGTCCCCACAATCGTCAGCTTTGTTCTCATGGTCATGGCCCGCTTCTGCACAAAGCTCTCCAGATGCTTCTTATAAAGCTTTGTGCTCAGGAACCAGTCGTGGAGCTTTTTCGAGCTTTTGGCAAAGCAGAAAACCGTAACCAGGAAAAACGGCACGGAAGGGATGATGGGAAGCACGACCCCCACGCATCCCAGGCCCAGGCAGACCAGGCCCAGCAGCAGCCAGAGCAGTTTCAATGGATTCTTCTTCAAAGCATTTTCCTCCCTTATACCGTTAGTACAAATTTCTTTCCGTCTATTTCCCGAACTTCCAGATCAATGCCGTATAACCGGGCAATACTTTCCCTGTTAACAGCCTCGTCCGGCTTTCCATGCACAGTCACGACCCCATCCTTTAATCCGATGATCTCATCGGAAAAGTATATTGCCTGATTAATATCATGCAGCACCATGACGATCGTAATGCCGAACTCCCGGTTCAGCCGCTTTACCAGCTCCAGAATTTCAATCTGATAGCGGATATCCAGATATGTAGTAGGTTCGTCCAAAAATAAAATCTTTGTATTCTGAGCCAGCGCCATGGCAATCCATACCCTCTGCCGCTGGCCGCCGGACAGCCGGGAAACCTCCCGGTTCCGGTACTTTGCCACATTGGTCACTTCCATGGCCCACTCAATCAGCCGGTCGTCCTCCTCGCTCCGCCCCTGCAGCATCCGCATGTGGGGCGTCCGCCCGAAGGATACCAGACGTTCCACGGTGATGTCGTCGCTGGAGGTGTTGTACTGATGGACGATGGATACTTTTTTCGCAAAATCCCTAAGCCCCAGGTTCAGGATGTTTTTCCCATGGAGGAAAATATTTCCTTTCCGGGGCGTTAAGTTTCTCGTCATCAGATAAAACAGCGTGGACTTGCCGCAGCCGTTGGCTCCCATGATCGTCGTGATCTTCCCGCTTTCTATCTTCAGTGACACGCCTTTTAAAACCCGGTTTTTCCCATAGGCGAAATACAGATCCCGGACCTCCATAGCAGGTTTCATCTTACTTTCATGCTCCATATTTCTTCGACCTCCTGAGCAATAGGATAAAGAACGGGCCGCCCGCTACGCTCATGATGATGGACGCGGAAATCTCATAGGGAGCCGCGATCGTCCGCCCGATGGTGTCCGCCAGCAGATAGGTGAAAGCGCCGGACAGCATGGAAAAGGGAATCAGCGCCCGGTGGTCGCTGCCCACCAGGATCCGCCCGATATGGGGGACAATCAGCCCCAGAAAGCTGATGGCCCCTGCCACCGCCGTGGAAATGCCGGAGAGCAGGACTGCCACCAGGGAAATGAGGATCCGCTGGGAGTTGACATTGACGCCCAGGCTTCTGGCCGTCTTGTCCTCCAGGGACATCAGATTGCATTTGCCCGCGAAGAATACGGCCAGCAGAAGCCCCGCCGCCACATAGGGCCAGAGGGTCCACACATCATCCCAGGTTTTCATGGTGATGTTGCCGTTGACGATGGACGCCACGCCGGAGGAATTTCCGCCGATCATGGAATTCAGAGCGCTGGAAAGGCCCGTGAACATGGCGTTCACCGCCACGCCCACCAGAATAATCCGCAAGGGGCTTAAACCCCCTTTCCAGGACAGGCTGTAGACCAGAAAGAAGGCCAGCACCCCGCCCAGGAAGGCGAACAGCGGCGTAAAGAAAAACAGGGACGGCACAAAGGCCGTGATCACCACCGCCGCAAAGCTGGCCCCGCTGGAAATGCCGATGATCCCAGGATCCGCCAGGGGATTTTTCAGCACCGACTGGAACAGCACGCCGGACACCGCCGTGGCCGCTCCGGCCAGCATGGAAATCAGGATCCGGGGGAAGCGGAGGTCGAATACCGTAGCCGCATTTTCACCGGCATTTCCCAACAGGCCCTGAAGCAGTTCCCCGAAGCCCACCTTCAGGCTCCCGATATTCACCGACGCGAAAAACAGGGCCAGCAGGAGCAGGGCCATAATCACGAAGGACAGGGCCGCCTTCGCCTTCTTTTTCCGCTTCCGGCTTTTGTCCTGGCTCTCCGTGGAGAGCTCCGCTGCTTCAGCCGCCGTTTCGCCGTTTTTTCTGTTTTCTTCCATACTCACGCTCCTCACTGTGCGATCTGCCCCAGCACGTCCTCATCCGTCCGCTCCGAGGCGTTGGAATCCTCCGCCTGCTGCGCCGCGTTGTCGCTGTTCTCCCTGGCCGCCGCGGCGTCCTCCTCCGTCTCCGGATACAGCATGGGCTGCAGCTCCTCCAGAGCTTCCGGATACCGGAAGGTGGCGCTCATGCCGAACAGCTCATAGGACAGGTAATAGACCCGGTCGTTCTGCACCGCCTCGAAATGCTGCCAGATATCGTTGGTCTGAAAATCCTCCTGAAACATTTCCATGACCTGGTCCGGCAGGGCGTGGGCGGCGCAGAGAATCACGTCCGGCTCTTTCGTTTTCATGTCCTCGGTGTTTACCGTGAGAAATTCCTGATCCGTGCCGGCATAGACATTTTCGCCGCCCGCCAGCTCCACCAGGCTGCCCACATAGGAATTTTCCGTGGCGATGATATAGGAGCCCGGCAGTCCCATGAGAATCAGCACTTTCGGCGCTTCTTTTCCCTCGTTCCGGGTCCTGTACTCTTCATAAAATTCCGTAAATTCATTCACCAGCGCCTGGGCCTGCTCCTGCCTGCCGAAAATCTCGCCCAGCTCCTGAATGGAACGGTACATGCCCGGCACGCTCCGCAGGTTCAGAAACGCCCAGTCGGTATCGATGGCCTCATACTTGGGCTGCAGGTCCGACTGAAGGCTGGCGGGGCTTAAGATCCAGTCCGGATCCAGGGAAGCCACGATCTCCATATCGGGAGCCATGGAGGTTCCCACCTGTGTCACTTCCGAATAACGCTCCGGCAGCTCCGAAATCGTGCTGGAGCAGATACCGACCAGATCCAGGTCCAGCCGGTCGCAGATCTCCGCGGTAGCCGGAGAGGTGGCGATGATCCGGGGCTCCCCGTCCATGGCCGCCACCTTCCCCTTGGCCGCTTCCACAGCCGCCTTTTCCTCCGGATCCGTGATCTCCAGCAGGGTGGATACGCTGTCGGCCGCGCTTTCGGAAGAGCTGCCGGCCGTACTTTCCGATACGCTGTCGGAGGATTCCCCTCCGGCCGAACAGCCGGACAGAAGCAGGCCAAAGGAGAGGATTCCCGCCAGCAGCCGGGCCGGGAATCTCCGGCCCGGACATGCGGCCTGCCGTTTTCCATATCTTTTCTTATGCTTCTTCATCGTTGTCATCCTCATAGCCTCCGCCCCATTTCTTCCAGTTTTTCCGGAACAGGTACAGGACGCCCGACGCGGCCGCCAGCAGGATCAGCCCGGAAAGGGTAATCGCAATCGTCAGCTCCGCGATCCGCGCTCCCGATACCCCGTCCGCGCCTGCCGTTTCCGCAGACGCCGTTTCGCCTTCTGTGGACAGGCTCAGGCCCTGGGCGTCATTCAGCGTGTCCTCCCCGGCGCTGTCCGCGGCGGGCGTCGCCGCTTCCGTAATAGAATTCTGCAGGCTGTTCGACTGTACGCCCGGCGTTGGCGTCGCTGTTGCCTCTTCTGTGGCTTCCGGCGTCGGCGTCGCCGTGGCTTCCGGCGTCGGCGTCGCCTCGGCAGCAGCCGTCGGAGCGGGAGTGGCC
>DVJR01000021.1 GCA_018716575.1 Candidatus Scatomonas merdavium
GAGTTTCTCCCCTTCCGATGCCGGTTTTAGCAAAAGTCCGGAACCGTATAGATGGTCTTGCATCCCGAAACAGCAGCCGGATACAGCGGCGTTTTCTATCCGTCCGGGTTCCATCAATCTGCACCCTCCCCGTCAAACCGGAATCAATCTATCCCTTTCAGCTGCTGATACAGCCCCTTGGCGAAGCTGTCCGTCATGCCGCTGACATAATCCGTTACCAGCAGCAGGCGGAGATACAGCTTTTCTGTCTCGGATTTGTTTCGGGAATAATAGTGATAGATCTGCTTGTAATTGTCAGAAACCAGATTTACCATCTTCTCTTCCATCATTCCCAGCGGCACGTCCGTATCGTAATAGAGAAACGCGTTTACGAATTCATCCAGAAAACAGGTGAGAATCCGGTTGGCCGCCACCTCCAGCTTCAGGATTGGCCGTGAGATAAAGGCATACCTGTAGGCGATTCTGCCCAGCGCGTCGGCGATGGCCGCCGCGGGCGAACCCCAGAACAGATCATGTTCATATCGCCCGTCCATGATCTCCCGATAATGGGCCGTGAAGCCCGACGTGGCGCAGTAAATCAGATATCCCTGCATCCGGATGATAAAATTGGACACCGCATACCGCTCCGGCTCCTTATCACGCCTGTCCAGCGCCTTCTGATACTGATGCTCCAGCACGGCCAGAGGGTAATTTTCCCGCTCACGGTAGCAGGGATCCAGATAGCGATGCAGCTCCGCCTTCAGATCGTTGAAGGAAATACAGCCCTTTTTGAACGCATCCTCGATGTCCGCCGTCCGGTAGGCGATATCGTCGGCCGCCTCCAGGATATAGACCAGAGGATGGCGCACGCCGACGGTGCCGCAGCTCTCCGCCACCATCCGGTACAGCTCCCGCTCGGCGTAAAAATATCCCATCTTTTTGGCGCCGATACGGCCGCTCTGCGGAGCGATGCCCGTGGAAGGCACCGGATATTTTATGATGGTATCCAGCAGAGCAAAGGTCAGATTCATGCCGTTTTCATTGACCAGCAGATGCAGCTTGCTGACCAGGCGCAGGGCCTGGGCGTTGCCCTCAAAGTGCAGGAAATCCCCGGTCATCTGAGGGGTGAGGACCTCGTTCAGCTTTTTCCCTCTGTACTCCAGAAGCGGCAGCTTTTTCTGAAACCAGTCCCGTATGGCTTCCTCTCCAAAATGGCCGAATGGAGGGTTCCCGATATCATGGATCAGGCCGGCGCACAGCAGAATATCGCAGATATTCCCTTTCATCTGTTCCGTAAATTCCGGATCCAGCCGGTTCTGCAGAATACTCTCCGCGATATTCTGCCCCAGGGATTTGGCCAGGGAGGAAACCTCCAGGGAATGGGTCAGCCGCGTCCGAATAAAATCGCTCTTGTCCAGCGGAAAAACCTGGGTCTTGTCCTGCAGCCTGCGGAAAGAGGCGCTCCCTATGATCCGGTGGTAATCCTTTTCAAATTCCGTCCGCAGATCAGAGGATCTGCTGCCCGGCTTCTTCTGGTACTCCCCTTTCCGCCGGGCTGAAAGCAGGGTATTCCAGTGCATTGTACTCATGTTTTCTCATTTCTGTCCTGCAGCCTTATCCATTTTCTTTTACTTCAGGCCCAGGATCTGCTTTACCGCGTCTTCCATGCCGTCCACATCGGCCTCTCTGTGATGGCGTACCGGAGCTGTCCGGATCTCTTCAATGGCGCCCGGCACCTTCACGCCGGATACTTCCGCCAGGGCATCAATCTGCTCCAGATCCGTCATGCCGTCATATTTCGCGCCGTCGATGGCGTGCAGCACGCTCCTGGCAAATTTGTAGGGACTGGCCGTAGAAGCGATGACCGTCACCGTTCCGTCGCCTGAAGCCGCTTTGTACTTTCCGTACACAGACGCCGCCACTGCCGTATGGGTATCCAGCACGTAGTGCTCCTGACCGTAAATTCTCGCGATAGTCTGCGCCACCTCGTCCTCCGAAGCATAATTTCCGTAGAAATCCGAAAGCTGAGCGCGCATTTCCGGCGTGATCTCATATTTTCCGCCTCCGGACAGCGCCTCCATCAGCTCTTTCGTCTTAACCGCATCCTCTCCGGCGATGCGGTAAATCAGCCGTTCCAGATTGCTGGACACCAGAATATCCATGGACGGAGAGGAGGTCAGCACGAACTCCCGGTTCTTATCGTAAATGCCCGTGGCAAAGAAATCACAGAGCACCTTGTTTTCATTGGACGCGCAGATCAGCTTTCCGATGGGCATTCCCATCTGTTTTGCATAGTAGGCTGCCAGAATATTTCCGAAGTTTCCGGTGGGAACCGTCACGTTGATGATCTCGCCCGAGCGGATGGCGCCTTTTTTCAGAAGCTGCGCATACGCATAGACATAATAGGCCACCTGAGGCACCAGGCGCCCGATATTGATGGAATTGGCGGAACTGAACTGATAGCCTGCCTTATCCAGCTCACGCTCCAGCTCTTTATTTCCGAAAATCTTTTTCACGCCGGTCTGGGCATCGTCAAAATTCCCGTGGATCGCCACCACATACGTGTTTTTACCCTTCTGCGTCACCATCTGGCGCTCCTGCACGGGGCTGACGCCGTCCTTGGGATAAAAGACAATGATCCTCGTGCCCGGCACGTCGGCAAAGCCCGCCATGGCCGCCTTGCCCGTATCGCCCGAGGTGGCGGTCAGAATGACGATCTCGTTGGTGATCTGATTTTTTCTGGCTGCCGTGGTCATCAGATAGGGCAAAATGGAAAGGGCCATATCCTTGAAGGCGATGGTCGCCCCGTGAAACAGCTCCAGGAACCAGGCGCCGTCCGCCTGACGCAGCGGCGCGATCTCCGGCGTGTCAAACTTGGAGTCATAGGCGCTGTTGATGCAGTGCCGCAGTTCCTCCTCTGTATAATCCGTCAGGAACAGGCGCATCACCTCATACGCCAGGTCCTGATAGCTCATCTCCGCCAGCTGCTCCGCCGGAACCGCAAGCTTCGGTATCTCCTCCGGCACATAGAGCCCGCCGTCCGCCGCCAGTCCGTTCAGCACGGCCTGAGACGCCGGCACTCCTGTTTCTCCTCCTCTGGTGCTTCTGTATAATATCTGCATATTTTCTTCATCCTCCTGCTGGTTGGTCTGAAATCAGCCCTTATTATAACACAGGCTTTCCGCTCTGTGAAGTGCGGGAACAGTTTCTTCTTCTGCTCAGCTCCCTGCTTTTTCTACTGACGTCCTAATGCTCGCTGCAATTTGCCGCGTCTATGGCGAGAGCCAGCAGCAGTCCCTCCAGTTCATCCTCCGGGCGCAGGAAATCCAGCACGTAGGTGTCTCCCCAGTGCAGCCATTCCTTCGTGATATGGACGACCGGCCCGAAGCCGGACGTCACCTCATAATTCCAGCCCAGAAAATCCCCTTCCGCCTGCCATCCGTTGAATTCTACCTCATATTCCGGATGAAAGAAGGAAAATTTCTTTCTGATCCGCCCCCGGACTACACCGTCTGTCTCAATCTCAAAGGCCGGGAGAAACGTCAGGAGTTTTTCCCGTATCCGTCCCACCTCCATCTGATATGCGTTGTACACATGCAGACAGTGTCCCAGTGAAAACACCTCGCCCTTCACAAAATACCGCACATTTTCAAACTCATCGTATACATCATAGGTATCGCTCCAGGAAAATACCCTCTGTTTAATCAGCAGCCTCATGGTTCCCTCCTCTTTTCAAGAAACAGATCACTTACTTTTACGATACCATAAACCGCTTCATACCACAACAGAGCTTTGGGGATCCGCGCTCCATCCGCTGTTTTTCAGCCGGCGCCTTTCCCGGTGTTCTCCTCCAGCAGCTTCAGATATTCTGCCCGAAGCTCCCGGGCCGTCTCCATCGATGGAAATTCATGATTTCCCAGCCGCGCCGCAGGCATGATGCCCAGCAGAGAATTGGTGACGAACATCTCCCGGAACTCCGGAATCATCTCCGGCGTCACCACCTGCTCCTTTACCTGCCGGGTTTTCATCACATAACGCCGCACAATGCCGTCCAGCAGCCCGCAGGATACGGGCGGGGTGATGATTCCAGTCTCCGACACAAAGAAAACATTGGAAACCGAGCCTTCACAGATTTCGCCCCGGCTGTTCAGAAACAGCACTTCATCCAGCCCGGCGGCTGCGGCTGCCCTCCGGGCCATGATGCTGTCTCCGTAATTAAAGGTTTTAAAATAGGTAAAAGGCGAGGTTTCGTTCCGGCGCACCCAGGAATATCCCAGGGAAAAGCCCTTCCGGTACTGTTCCTCTCTGTACGGAAATTTCCGTAAAGAAAGCCTTACGTTCTTTTCCGAGACCATCAGCTTCAGCCCGCCTTCTTTTTCTTCCTTCCCGGACAGGTATCCCCGGATTTCCTCACGGAAGTGCTCCTTCCATCTCTTCCGCTCTGCCGCTCCGCCAGACTCCTTCTGTCCGCCTGCGCTGAGAAGCCCCAGAGCTTCCATGGCTCCCGCAAGCCTGTTCAGATGCTCCTCCAGAAATACCGGACATCCGTTCCATACCAGTATTGTTTCAAAGGCTCCGATGCCAAACTGGCATCCGTCATCCGGAATCAGACGTTCCATATCTTCTCCGCCTCCTCTGTGGTTATTCCTGCGATGGCGGCAACCACCGCCTTCGCCTTCTGCCAGGTTTCTTCATATTCAAAATCCGGATCTGATTCACAGGTAATGCCGCCGCCGGCGCCCAGATACCAGACCCCGTCCTGATGCACCGCCGTCCGTATCACAATATTCAGATCGCAGTCTCCATCCAGAGAAAGATAACCGATGGTTCCCGTATACAGCCCCCTCCGGCTCTTCTCCAGATCCTCAATAATCTCCATGGCCCGGATCTTCGGCGCTCCCGTGATGGAACCGCCCGGAAACGCCGCGCGCAGAAGATCGGGGACGGAATATCCTTCCTGCAGCATCCCATGGACTGTGGATACCAGATGAAAGACCGTCGCATATTCCTCTACCGCGAACAGTTCCGTCACCTGCACGCTCCCCGGCCTGCAGACCCGGTTCAGGTCATTCCGCTCCAGATCTACGATCATCAGCAGCTCACTTCTGTCCTTATCAGACTGCTCCAGCTCCTTCCGAAGTCTCCGGTCCTCCTCCAGCGTCCCGCCCCTTGGCCGGGTGCCTTTTATGGGCCGTGTCTCCGCCTGTCTGCCCCTCACCTCCAGAAAACGTTCCGGAGACGCGCACACAACCGAAAAATCGTCCCCGCCAAGATAAGCTCCGAAGGGAGACGGGTTCTGCTTTCGAAGTCTCCGAAATGCCTCATAGGGTTCCGTCTCTGCCAGAACCCGGATCTGCCGCGTCATGTTGGCAATATAGATATCTCCTGCCCGGATATGCCCGATCATCTCATCAATAGCCCGCAGATATTCTTCCCGGCCAAAATCAGAGCACACCTCCGTTCTGTCGGCAACCAATTCCGTATTCTGACCCTGACAGGGCTCTTCCCGGCGTTGCCGCCCCTGCGTCTCCAGCTGCCGCTCCAGCTTTTCTGTCTCCCGTATGTACCATGCCAGATCATGAAGCTTTTCCTCCGTGCAGACCCACGTTTCCTTTTTCTCCAGATCTTCGATGATATAGAGATCATAAAACCGGAACAGGCCTTCCGGCATATCCGGCCCCTGTCGGTTCTGCGAGGGCGGAAGCTCCATTTCCCTGCCGTAATCGTAGGTCAGGTAACCGACTGCCCCCGCGATCATGGGCAGTTCTGTGGGATTCTCTTCCAAATGTTTCTTCATGTGCTCCGCCAGAAAATCCAGAAGGCTTTCCTGCCTCTCCTTCCCGTTAACCCTCAGCCTTCCGCCGTATTCTTCCGCCGTCAGATAGGGATAGCGTCCGGCAATGGAGTACCGCCCATACTGATTTTGCAGAGAAGAATCCAGCAGAGCCGACGGCTCTTTGTAAAAAAGAGAATAAAACCTTTCAGCTTCTGTATGGTGTTTCAGCTTCTTATATTTGACCGCCATAGCCCGCCTCCCTGTCGCTGCCGCCAGCTGCCGCAGATTTGTATAAAATTGTTCAACAGCTCATGGCCGTATTCCGTCAATACAGCCTCCGGATGGAACTGAACGCCATAGACCGGACACGGCCCGCAGACCGGCCGTCTCCCGCTCCATCCGGCGTTGTTGCCGCTTTTCCCACGGTTTTCCGGCGCTTCTGTCTCTTCCGGCACACAGGATACGGCCATCACCGCTCCGTCTTCAGAAACCGCATCAATACGGAAAGCCGGCGGCACACTGTCCCGGTCAATGACCAGCGAATGATATCTGGTGACCCGGTAAGTATCCGGAAGTCCCCTGAAAAGGCCCTTTCCGTTGTTGCATATTGCCGTCACTTTCCCGTGCACCGGCTGTCTGCCCCGGACGACATCCGCCCCGAACACCTGGCCGATAATCTGGTGACCCAGACACACGCCCAGCACGGGAACCCTGCCCGCCCAGTTCCGCACGATCTCCTGAGGCCTTTCTACCTCCGCCGGACATCCTGGACCCGGAGAAATCACAATACCCTCCAGCTGCCCCTCAGACGCAGACGCCTCCAGTTCCTCGGGAATAATCCTGTCCCGCCGGATCACCCGTATCTCCTGTCCCAGTTCCCGGAAATAAGCGGCCAGGTTGTACACAAAGGAATCATAATTATCAATCATTACATACATATGCTTTCCTCCACATCGTCCCGTAAAACAGAAAAGCCGAAACAGATATGTTACCATATCTGTTTCGGCAGTCTTCTGAAAATCAGGCACACCTTTTATCAGTTTGTTCCGGTATGCCCACTGGCACACCGCAATTCGCGCCTAACGGCGCAGCTGCAGCATTGCTGCTTCATAAAGTATACCTGTTGATTTTCGCTGTGTCAATTCTTTTTACTGCATATTATTGATAGCTGTCACCAGCGCATCAATGCTGGCCCGGATAATATCGGGATCCAGCCCCGCGCCCCAGGACAACTTCCCGTCCTCGCCGCGCAGCCCTACATAGGCAATAGCCCGGGAACTGGAGCTTTTGGTCAGCGCGTGCTCCTGGTAGGTATCCAGATCAAATTTCAGCCCGTACGCTTTCTTGATAGCGTTGCTGACCGCGTTCAGACGGCCGTTGCCCTCTGCATAGGTTTTGATGCACTCTTCATTTCCATGAACAGAATTTACTTCGGCTTCAATTCCTCCTCCCTGAAGCTGGCGGAAATGCACGCCATGGATGCTGTAGGGCTCTTTGATATTTTCAAAGGTAGATTTAAACAGATCGAAAATTTCTCCCGCCTGCAGCTCTTTATGCAGGTGATCAGAAAGATCCTTCGCCGCATATCCCATAGCCTCACGCATCTTCGGCGGAAGGTTCAGACCGTAGTTCTTTTCCAGGATATATCCTACGCCGCCCTTGCCTGACTGGCTGTTAATCCGTATCACATCTGCATCATAATTTCTTCCTATATCCGTAGGATCAATAGGCAGATACGGCACGGTCCAGTGATCCGTATTCTGCTCCTGTCTCCAATGCATGCCTTTTGCAATGGCATCCTGATGAGAGCCGGAAAAGGCCGCAAATACCAGCGCGCCGCTGTAGGGGCTCCTTTCGTCTATCCTCATATCCGTAAAATTCTCATACTGCTCGCAGATATGGGGCATGTCTGTGAAATCCAGTTCCGGATCTACCCCCTGAGCATACATATTCATAGCCAGGGTAACGACATCCACATTGCCGGTCCGTTCACCGTTTCCGAACAGCGTTCCCTCAATACGGTCAGCTCCTGCCAGAAGACCCAGCTCCGCGTCGCTGACGCCGCTGCCCCGGTCATTGTGAGGATGCAGGGACAACACCACATTTTCCCTGTATTTCAGATGCTTGCTCATATATTCAATCTGGCTGGCATATACGTGCGGCATGGAAAGCTGCACAGTGCTGGGCAGATTGATAATTGCTTTCCGGTCAGCCGTAGGCTTCCAGACATCCAGAACCGCGTTGCATACTTCCAGCGCATACTCCGGCTCTGTTCCCGTAAAACTCTCCGGACTGTATTCAAAACGGTAGGAAGCGCCGCACTCCTCCGTCAGATCCTTCAGAAGCTTCGCGCCGTCCACGGCAATCTGAAGGATTTCTTCTTTGGATTTTTTGAACACCTGCTGTCTCTGGGCGAACGAGGTAGAGTTATATACGTGAACGATAGCATTTTTGCAGCCCTCCAGAGCCTCGAAGGTTTTCCGGATAATGTGCTCCCGGGCCTGGGTCAGCACCTGAACCGTCACATCATCAGGAATCAGATTCCGCTCAATCAACGCCCTCAGGAATTCATATTCTGTCTCTGATGCAGCCGGAAATCCCACTTCGATCTCCTTGAATCCGATCTCCACCAGCAGCCGGAAGAAATCCAGCTTCTGATCCAGGCTCATGGGAATCACCAGGGCCTGGTTGCCGTCCCGCAGATCGACGCTGCACCAGATCGGCGCATGATCCACATAGTCCTTTTCCACCCAGTCCACGCATTTCTCCGGCGGCAGATAATACTGTCTCTGATACTTTCTGTAATTCATCATGTTCAAATCCCTCCTGTTTCTTTTTTTCTCCCTTTCCTATAAATACGGCTGTAAGTAACCTGATCAAAGGACTGCCCCGCAGGCTGTCTGGAAGCCGTCGGCATTTCCCGGCAATAAAAAACCTCCGTCTCTTACTTCTGCTGTAAGAGACGAAGGGCTGTAAACGTCCTACGCGGTACCACTCTTATTTGCGGATACTTCCGCACACTCACCGGATACGGATCTGACGACCTTATATCCTCCCCCTTCTAACGGCGGGGCTCCGTCTGCGTCTACTCTCCAGTATCCTGTGATTTCGGGCAGCCACTCAGAGGCCAGTTCCAGATACTCCGTCAACCGCTTCGCATCACCCAGCGGCTTTCTGCATTCAGGAAATAAATGTACTCATCCTCTTCCTCGTATTTATCAGTTTCTAATAACATAGCACCAACCGGACGAATTGTCAATCTTTTTTACGCGCAAAAATCCTGGAAAATCCCGCCGTTCCACACAGAAATCCCGGTCACAGCCTCTCCGCGTAGCATTTCAGAAAATTTTCAGCACTTCTGGACAGAGGTCTGTCCTTTCTATGTATCAGCGTCAGCCGGGTCCGTACCCTGGCATCCGCCAGCCGGGCAACCGCCAGCCCTGCGTCTCCTGCTCTGTCACAGGAAGAAGCCGGCACAATGGCTGTCCCGAATCCACTTTCCGCCCAGGCAAGACTGGTGCGCATGTCATCGCAGACGCAGAAATAGTCCGGCACGGAAACTCCCGCCTCACGGAAGCTGTGATTCAGGATCGTCTCCCATCTCCGGTAAATGATTAACGGCATTTCGGCTAACTCCTGCATGGTAATCTCTTCCGGCTGTCCCCCTCGGAAAAATTCCTGTTTTCCCACCGCCGCCATGGTTTCCTCTTCCAGAAACAGGCATTCAAAACCATCCTCCGCAAAGGGCGTGCGGACAAAGGCCAGCTCGACCCTGTCCTCCTTCATCCAGTCCAGAAGCTGATAGGTATTCCCCTCATAGATCTGAAACTCCATCCTCGGGTACCTGTCCCGAAACGGACGGATCCGTTCCAGCACATATGGCACCTCCGAGGAGGATACCATGCCGATCCGCAGGCTCCCCCTTCCGTCATCTTCAAACTGCTGAAGATCTTTCACAGCCCTGTCCGAAAGTTCCAGAATATTCTGGGCATGCTGATACAGAAGCCTGCCGGCGTCCGTCAGCGTCATGCTCCGCGCCCCACGCACAAAAAGCCGGACCCGCAGCTCCTCCTCCAGCTGGCGAAGCTGCTGAGACAGGGGCGGCTGAGAAATATGCAGCACCCGGGCAGCCCTTGAAATACTGCCCTCGTCTGCAATCGTCAGAAAATATTTCATCTGTTTCAGATTCATATTATCACCCTTATATATTTATTTTTCATATGGAATATATATTTTATTAATATTTTCCATATAGTTACCCTTATGCTATAATACCTGTGACTGACGAAAAAAGCAATGAAAAAGGAGAACCCATGAAACGCCTACTGGGATATTTGAAAAAGAATCTGAAAGAAACCATACTTGCGCCCCTGTTCAAAATGCTGGAGGCCAGCTTTGAGCTGGTAATCCCACTTGTAGTAGCCAGCATGATCGACATAGGCGTAAATAACCGTGACACCGGCTATATTCTCCATATGGGCGGCCTGATGATCGTACTGGGCATCATCGGCTTTATAAGTGCCGTGACAGCGCAGTATTTTGCCGCCAAAGCGGCTGTAAACGCCGGCACCGCCATGCGGAACGACCTGTTTTCCCACATCAGCTCCCTCTCCTACCGGGAGATTGACACTATCGGAACGTCCACGCTGATCACCCGTATGACCAGCGACATCAACCAGGTGCAGAACGGCGTCAACATGTTTCTCCGCCTGTTTCTGCGCTCTCCCTTCGTGGTTCTGGGCGCCATGGTCATGGCTTTTACGGTAGATGTGCAGGCAGCCGTTTCCTTTGCTGTTGCCATTCCCGTCCTCTTTGCGGTAATTTTCCTGATTCTTCTGGCCAGCATGCCCCTGTACCAGAAGGTTCAGAAGCAGCTGGACCGGGTTCTTCTGAAAACCCGTGAAAATCTGCTGGGCGTGCGGGTCGTGCGGGCTTTCAACCGGCAGAACGATGAAATGGAGGATTTCGACCGGGAAAATTCCGACCTGTATCAAAAGCAGGTTTTCGTTGGAAAAATCTCCGCTCTGCTGAACCCTCTGACATATGTCATCATCAATCTGGGCATCGTAGCCATCCTGTGGCTGGGCGGCCATCAGGTATTTGACGGCCGTCTCTCCCAGGGCCAGGTCATCGCCCTGATTAACTATATGTCGCAGATTCTCGTGGAACTGATCAAGCTGGCTAATCTGATTATCCTGCTGTCCAGAGCGGCTGCCAGCCTGCGCCGGGTCAACGGAATCTTCGATGTACAAAGCGCCATTCAGGACGGCAGCCTGTTCTTCGATTCCGGCCTTTCAGAAAACTCCGCAGAGCACTATCCGGAAACCGGCAAAAAACGCCCCGGCTCCAACGCCGCGGAAATCGCCTTCCGCCATGTTTCTTTTTCCTACGCTGACGCCAAAGAAGCCGCCATATCGGACATTTCCTTTACCGCTGCTCCGGGACAGACCATTGGCATCATAGGCGGCACGGGTTCCGGAAAAACCACCCTGGTTAACCTGATCCCCCGTTTCTATGATGCAACCGGAGGGACTGTGGAAATCAACGGCCGCGATGTCCGTCAGTTTCAGACGGAAAGCCTGCGAAGTCAGATTGGCGTAGTGCCTCAGAAGGCGGCCCTTTTCCGTGGAACACTCCGATCCAATCTGCTCTGGGGCCGGGCAGACGCCACGGACAGCGAGCTGTATGAAGCCCTGGACGTCGCCCAGGCCCGGGAATTCGTAGACAGCAGGCAGCAGGGCCTGGACCTTCCCATCGAGCAGGGCGGCAGAAATCTGTCCGGCGGCCAGAAGCAGCGCCTTACCATCGCACGTGCGCTGGTGCGAAAGCCCTCTGTCCTGATTCTGGACGACAGTGCTTCTGCCCTGGATTTCGCCACCGATGCCCGGCTTCGGAAAGCCATCCACGAAAAGACAGACCACATGACGGTCTTTCTGGTATCGCAGCGCGTCGCGACCGTCAAGAACGCCGATCTGATTCTGGTTCTGGACGACGGCCGCCTGGCCGGCCAGGGAACCCATAAGGAGCTTTTGAATACCTGCCCGGTCTACCGGGAAATCTGTGAATCTCAGTTATCTGCAAAGGAGGTGGAAGCCGATGCGCGCGCCTGAGACAGCTTCGGAAAAATCGAAAAAGAACCGTGCGGTGCTCCGCCGCATCCTGGACAGCATCCGTCCCTACCGCCTGCTGGTGCTTCTGTCGCTGCTTCTGGCAGTGGTCACCGTAGTACTGACCCTGTATATCCCCATTCTCACCGGGAATGCCGTGGATTACATCGTCGGAAAGGGGGACGTGGATTTCCCCGTCCTGCTGGGCATCATCCGCAACATCATTCTTGCCATCGCGGCTACAGCCGTCGCTCAGTGGATCATGAACCATATTAACAACAAAATCACCTACCATGTGGTGCAGGATATGCGCTCCAGAGCTTTTCACCATCTGGAGCAGCTTCCCCTGTCCTATATCGACGCTCACCCTTCGGGAGACCTGATCAGCCGCGTCATCACTGATGTAGAACAGTTTTCCGACGGACTGCTCATGGGCTTTACTCAGCTGTTCAGCGGCGTGATTACCATTATTGGCACGATTCTCTTCATGCTCTCCATCAATCCGTGGATTACTCTGGTGGTAGCTGTTTTAAGCCCTCTCTCCTTCCTGATCGCCGGATTCATTTCCAAAAAGACATTTCTGATGTTTCAGAAGCAGTCGGAGACCCGGGGAGAGCTGACCGGACTGACCGATGAAATGCTGGGGAATCTGAAGGTGGTGCAGGCCTTCGGCCACCAGGAACAGGCCTGTCGGGATTTTGAGGAAATCAACGGACGGCTGGCAAAATACAGCCTGAAAGCCACGTTCTTTTCTTCGCTCACCAATCCGACCACCCGGCTGATGTATGCGGCCATATACGCCGGCGTGGCTATCGCGGGCTGCTTCACCGTGGTGGGCGGCACCCTGACCATCGGCCAGCTCACCAGCTTCCTGAGCTATACCAACCAGTATACGAAGCCTTTTAATGAAATCACCGGGGTCATCACAGAGCTTCAGAATTCACTGGCTTCCGCCGCGCGGGTATTCCAGCTTCTGGACGAGGAAATCATTCCGCCGGATCCGGCCGGCACCCCGGAGCTTCAGCAGGTCCGGGGAGATGTGGAGCTGGAACACGTATCCTTCTCCTATCTCCCGGAAACCCGCCTGATCGATGACTTGAACCTGTCCGTCCGGTCCGGCCAGCGCATCGCCATCGTGGGTCCCACGGGCTGCGGCAAAACCACGCTGATTAACCTGCTGATGCGTTTCTACGATATCCAGAACGGCTCCATCTCCGTGGACGGCCGGAATATTCAGAGCGTGACCCGCGAAAGCCTCCGCGCCAACTACGGCATGGTGCTTCAGGAAACATGGCTGAAATCCGGCACCATCCGGGAAAATATCGCCTACGGCTGTCCCGACGCTTCTGATGAGGACATTATCCGCGCTGCCCGCGATGCTCACGCTCACAGCTTTATCATGCGAATGCCGGACGGTTACGACACGGTAATCGGGGAGGACGGCGGCACCCTTTCCCAGGGTCAGAAGCAGCTGCTGTGCATCGCCCGCGTCATGCTGCGCCTGCCGCCCATGCTGATTCTGGACGAAGCCACCTCCTCCATCGATACGATGACGGAAATCCGTATCCAGAACGCCTTCGCCCAGATGATGAAAGGCCGCACCAGCTTTATTGTGGCCCACCGCCTCTCCACTATCCGGGAAGCCGACCTGATCCTGGTCATGAAGGACGGCCATATCATCGAACAGGGCACCCACGAAGCTCTGCTGGAAAAGGGCGGGTTCTACGCCGAGCTGTATAACAGCCAGTTTGCCCCGGTGTGATGATTTTGTTTTGACAAAGAGGCGGAACTCTGTTTTCCATTACTGCAAAACAGAGTTCCGCCTCTTCATCTGCTTTTCTCCCCGACATAAGGGATATCTATTCTTCCTCTGCGGCTTCAACTGCCGTCGGCTGAGCCGATATTTCGCCGCCGTCCTGGCCCTGACGGACAGACAGAAGGCTTCCCGCTATCAGCACGGTCAGCGCCGCCGCGATCACGCCGGAAACACAGATTTTCAGAATGCGCTTTCTGGTCCGTGCGCCGTTTCTCCAGTGCACTTCCCGAAGGCCGTCGCTTACCGCGTCGTCCAGATGGTCGGATTTTCCTTCGCTGCAAAGCAGGCGGACTTCTCTTCCGATGCCCGCGGTGTCCTGGCTCATCTCTTCCTTGGCCCTGTGCAGATAGGAACGGACAGCGCCCTCCGGTATATCCATGGTGTATGCGATATCCGCGATTTCCATCCCGGCCATATGCTTCAGATACAGTGCCGTCAGATACCGGTTCGGCTTCTGATTCACGGTGCCTGTCTGTAACAGAACTCTGGCAATTTCCAGACGGAAGCCATGACCGTCCTCCGGCTTTCCTCCGGGGCAATACCCCTGTATGATCGTTTTTCTGACAGTATCCAGAGCCGCAGTCTCATCACCCAGATAGATATAGGCAATCCGGTACAGATACTCTTTCTCTGTCCTTATATTCTGACTATACTCTGACTCTCTCAATATTTCGTACCCCTTTATCAGAATTTCTGCCGGCATTCCGCGCCCTATGCCGCGCCGATGCCCTCCTCGCTGTTTTCCATACCGGACTGCAGCCGCTTTCCTCTTGCCTGATCACACTGCAGTCAGGATCATCCCCTGCTTCAGATCACTATTACGTCAATTATAATACAGACGGCACAGAGATTCTATCACATAATTATAAAATTTTTCCATAGATTTCTTTGCATTGTGATCTGACGTATGATCTGATGACGGCTCCCATTGTAATGGATTCAAGTTTTTCTGTCAATTTATGTTTTTTTCCTGTTTTTCCTCTTTCTGTTTATTTTGCCGTTCTTTTTCAGCTGCTTCTTCTGCTGCTTTTAACGCTGCTCTTCTTTTTCTTCTCCGCACACCTTTATAAATACTATATGCGGCGATTCCCAGAACTGCCAGCACAATCCAGGCGGGCAGAGCCCCGAGGAACCACAGCGCCAGCCCCTGCAGGCCTTTTCCGAGCGCGTAGAAATTGGCGGAAAGCTGCTCCGACAGCCGGCCCAGAAAGCTGGTGTCCTCCGTCACCGTCTCCCGCTCCACCTCGGAAATTTCCAGATTAACCGTGCTGTATTCGATATCATTATCATATATACGAAGCTGTGATTCATAATTTTCCAACTGGTAGCGCACTTCCGTCAGCCTGTTCTGAATGGTCAGCAGCGTATCCAGGTCGTCCGCCTGGGACAGCATATTCATCAGCGTGTCCCTTTCCTCCTCCAGCGCGGCAATATGGCTCTCCGTATCTGTATAATCCAGAGTGACGTCCACCACATTTTCGGAATACTGGAGAACATTCCCCTCTCCCCGCAGTTTTTCCATAAATCCGTCCACTCCGCTGACAGGAATTCTCAGCACATAGCTGGCCGTTCTGGCTGCGGAAACGCCAGCGGAATTTCCGGACACATAGGCATTCTCAATATAACCCTGCGCCGCTTTCACCTGTTCCTGAATCCAGTCGTTCAGGCTGTCGAATTCTGTCGTTTCCATTACAACGGTCTGGGTTTTGATCAGCTTTCTGTTGGGATCCGCGACTTCCTGCGAGGCGTTGTCCTCACCTGGCGCCGCTACGCCGCTGCCGGCGTCGGTCGCCGAATCGAGCGCAAATTCCTCCGGCGCCGCCGCGCTGCTGTAGGAATCATCGTATTCTCCCGTCGTAGCCTGTGTGGTTCCGGAGCTGCCGCTGTCCCCGGCGGAACTGCTGCTTCCGCTGCTGCAGCCGGTGACCCAGAAGGATACAGCCAGACAGATCACCAGAGCCAGGATTGCCGGAAACCGGTTCATTCTTTTCCTTTTCATATGCATTTCCTCCCTCCATCTTTTTCATATTTCTTTTTCCGTTACTGATATGTGTCTGAAAAATAGAATTTTGTTGCAGAGAATGCAGATAAAAACCGCAAAAGCAGGTTTCACACAATCCTCCGACCGGAAAACTGTGTAAAACCTGCAAAAGATGGACATTCCGAGGCAATCGCAATTATTAAATTTTCAAGTCTTAATTTCTGTTATTTCTGACATACCGGGCAGTACACGCTGCTTCTCCCGCCGATCACAGTACGGCAGAGGGTTTCCCCGCAGGCCGGACAGGGTTCGCCGCCGTGCCCGTAGACCTGCAGAAACGGCGTGTTGCGGTAATCCTGTCCCTTTGTCTCCAGATATTCCTCCGGCGAAATTTCATTTTTTTCGATAAAAAAGGCCAGCCGCTCCGGAATCACCGAGGCGAGGCGGTTCCATTCCTCTGCTGTCAGCGTGTTGGCGGACCGTTCCTGGCGGATACAGGCGGCAAACAAAATTTCATCCGAATAGATATTGCCGATTCCCGCGATCACGTTCTGATCCAACAGGCATTCCTTGACGGCTTTTTTCCGTTTTCCCAGGCGTGCGGACAGATATTCCCCGGAGAAGTCCGGGTCAAAAGGAAGTATAGGATGGCTTTCTCGCCGGAAGAAGTTCAAAAAATAATAGCTGACTACCTTTCCGGAAAAACAGGCCAAGAGATGAGCATCGACTACAAATGCAGCAAGACCACCATCATCAAATTGCTCAAAGAGCAAGGCGTGGACGTCCGAAAAGATAAAGCTCGCGCTAAGCTAGATGATGACATGGTTATTGATATGTATCGGCAGATGAAGACTGCGCAACAAATCGCTAAGCACTTTGGGGTCAGCAAACAGGTTATCCTGCAATGCCTCAAAAAACACGGCGTTAAATTGCGGACTAGATGGGATTACCCAAAGGAAAAATAAAGGAAACATTTTGCCAGTCGTCGGACGAGATTGGCCATCGATATAAAGTATCCAAGAGAACAATTGGCAAGCATATTAAGAATGCTCTGCATGAAGAGTTGGCAAAAGACAGTTCAGTTGTCGCAAAATTTGCGACAACTGCCGTCGCCAGAGCAATAAAGGCAGCCGCACCCCCATAAAACGCAGGACTGCCTCCAGTGGCCGCACATAGGATAAATATAATTGCCACTATTGAATAAAGAATGGCACTTATTTTCATATTATCCATGCAAGTTTTTCCTCTTAAATATCTTTGAATTAGG
>DVJR01000022.1 GCA_018716575.1 Candidatus Scatomonas merdavium
ATGGCGGTGGTGTTGGGAATCGGGGCCGTGGGATTTAAAACCGCGGAAAATACCACCACATCCAGCACCTATGACGCTTACCTGAAAGAAGCGGCCAGTCTGGCCACCACGGATCCGGAAGAGAGTGTGTCGTATTATACCAACGCCATCAATCTGAATCCTTCCCGGGGAGAAGCTTATGAGGAACTGCTGAATTTTTTCCTGTGGCAGAAAAATGATACAGGAGATGCCGGACAGGATACGGGAAACGCCGCGGCCACCTGCGTCTTTGACAGCGAGGAGGAACAGGAGATCCGCCGGGCGCTGGGAATCAGCGGGGACAGCAGCCGCAGTAACGAGGAGTATCTGGAGGCCAATACGGACGATTACAACAAATTCGCCTATGATCTGGGCATCGCCTATTTCTATTCCTATCAGGGAACCGGAAACAAGGCGGCTTCGCTGAAATGGCTGGGGATCGCCTCAGAGGCAGATCGCACGGCAGACCTCAATGAAAGAAATATTCAGCGGGCGGCCAATCTTTATAAAATCGCGGACTATTACGACAGCCTGGGCGTCCGCAATCAGGCGGGCGATTCCATGGTGTCTTTCTCTGACTACTGGTATGACCTGACTAACATGGTACACCAGGAGATGGAGACCCGGGACAATAACGTGAACATGCTGCTGATTTTCAAGGAGGCTACCTCCCAGGTGTTCAGCAAAGCGGCAGAGTTTAAAAATGCCGGTATCACCAGAGAGCAGATGGAAGAGGAACTGAGTCAGATCCGGGAGAGCCTGGATCAGATGGAAGTCCTCACCGGTACGGCCAACGCGGAGTATGAGGAAGAACTGCGGCAGACCGTGCAGAATAACGTGACGCTGGCGGAAAATAATCTGGAGGCGGTGTTTAACACCGGAAATATCGGACAGGGAGGAAGTAACGATGCAGCAGATTCAGCAGAAAATTGATTTGTTTCATAACCTGTATCTGGTCTGCCTGATCCTGTGTCTTGTGTGTCTGGCGCTTTCCATCTTTTTCTTTTTCAAATTCGACATACGGAATATTTTCAATATCCGTACCGGAAGATCTGTGAAAAAGACAGTGAAGCAGATGGAAGAGCTGAATGCCAGAACCGGCCAGCTGCGGCGGCCGGAGCTTCAGGGAACCAGCGGCAGTATCAGCAGACGGCTTTCCGGGCGGGTGAGAAAGGTCGCCATGAATGACCTGATTGAAAATCCCGCGTCCATGTCCGGACAGACCGGACCGGCAACGCCCGTCTCTCTGGCTTCCCAGGAGGAATCCGGCGCTTCCGAGACAGAGCTGCTGCAGCCGGAGTACGGAGGCTATGATATCCGCCGGGCCCAGGAAGATGTGGATACAGGCCATGGTCCCTTCCGCCTGGAGTACGGCGTGATGCTGGTTCACACAGAGGAGAGGATCTGAGCAGTATGGATATAACGAGGGAAAAAATGAAAAAACAGATGGCAATTCCGGCCGGATGCTTCGCGCTGATTTCCGTGGCGGTTCTGCTGATTCCCTTTTCGGGAAGCGGTGAGACAGGCCTTCAGCGGGGAATGGGATATGCAGTGGGTGTACTGTTCTGGGCCGGGCTCATCGGCGGAATCGCTGTCTATGTGATAATGAACAGAAAATACCGCGCATTTCTCGCGGACAGCCCGGGAAGAAACCGAATCCCGGGAGTATTCCGGTTTTTCAGAAACCGGGCGGCTGTGGTGGTGGACTGCGTGCTGATTATCAGCCTGCTGTGTGTCATTGCCGGAGCAGCCTGGCAGTCGCTGGGAATGGCGGCGGATTTGATTTTCTTATTTTTACTGGTCACTTCCGTTTACCTGCATGTGCTGGTAAATGGAAATCTGTTTGCATATATCCTGGAAACAGGGAAAACTGAGGAAAAGGAGAAGAGAAAGGATGAAGAGGAAAAGGAGATTCAGTGAACGGCTTCTGGCCATCCTGCTGGCCCTGGTTCTGGCGGTTCCCATGCTTATGGAACCTGCCGCCGTCAGCCTGGGCGCGGAGATGGGCGGTGTGGACGTTCAGAACCTGGATACGCAGGATGGAGATCCCGCGGAGGGCGGAGATGGCACGGGGACAACGCCCACGCCTACGACAACGGTAACTCCCAGCACGTCGCCGGAGGTGACAGAGCTGACAGGGGAACCGACTGAGCCGGAGCCGGTACAGTACTATAGTATATCAGGGAAAGTTGTCTGTGATAATGGTCAAACGGTGGCCGGAGCAGAAGTGAAAGAAAACAGTTCTGGGCTATCGACGACTACAGATGAACACGGAGCGTTTGTTATCAACAATATTCCGAGTACGGTTATGGAGTACAATCTTACTGCAGAGAAGAGCGGTTTTGAAATCACTGGCTCATCTACAGGAGAGATGGAAGGGAATGTAAGTAATGAGACACTTACAATGACTTTGGTTTCGCCCTCCTATACTATAGATGGAAAGAGAGAGGTGGATTCACCGTTTACTCTTAAAGTTGATAATCCAGCAGCCGATATTATCTACAGTTGGGAATTTGATAATGCTATTTTCCAACCGTCTTCTGGAGAAAGCATTCCCGTAAAAGGTACGTCTGTAACAGGAACGCTGGTAAAAAGTGGCAATCTGAATGTGTCACTTACCGCTTCTTATGGTACTGCTTCAACTCCAGGAACAGGAGTAACCTCTGTTGAAATTTCAAAGCGGACGCCCACTGTTAATCTTATAGTAACGCCGACTTCACAAGAAGCAGATGCAGGCATCAAAGAATTAACTGTGATTGCAGAGGTAGATAGGGTTGGAAGTAAGGGTAGTATTAGGTTTTCTGAAGGAAACGAAAAAGGAACATTTGAGGCCAATGATATTTCAGTAGTAAATGGAGTAGCAACAACTACTTATAAGGCATCGGAAGACGCGGATGGATTTGATGGAGAACTGTCATTTACTGCCGAATACAGTGGGGTGGATGAAAAATATAATTCGAGTAAATCTGCTACTGTTACCGGAACTTATAATTCTGAAAAATCCATTACATGGCTGGAAAAGGATATTTATGGGAATGCATTAAATCCAGCTGCTACGGATTCAAATGCAGTAACTATAGAATATGGTTCTGTATATACCGCCCCGGAATCGAAAGAAGAAAAGATCAATTATTATCAGATTCCGGTAAATAAAGACGCTTCGCCAGCTGGAACCTATACATATGACGCCGTGGATGCTTCCGGTTCGCCAATAGAAGCGGATAAACTGCCGTTTGAGCTGAACGGGCAAACTGGTGAACTGCAGATTACTCGTGCTATGACAGCTGACGAGCAGATTTTTGTACGGGTAACCCGCAGATCAGATGGTTATGCGGATGCTGTGGCAACGTTAAAGCTTACCATTTCTCCCAGAAAGATTACTTTGGATAAAGAGAATACTGTATTTGTAGCAGATAAAACCTATGATGGAACAAA
>DVJR01000023.1 GCA_018716575.1 Candidatus Scatomonas merdavium
CTGGACGAGATCATTCTCTTCAAGCCGCTGACCAAGGACAACATCGGCCATATTGTGGATCTGCTGGTGGCGGACCTGAATAAACGGCTGGCGGATCAGGAACTGTCCATTGAACTGACGCCTGCGGCGAAATCCTTTGTCATTGAAGGAGGCTATGATCCGGTATACGGCGCCCGTCCGCTGAAACGGTTCGTTCAGAAAAATGTGGAAACCCTGTCGGCCAAGCTGATTCTGGGCGGCAGCGTCCATCAGGGCGATGTGATTCTGCTGGACGTGGCAGATGGAAAACTGGAAGCGCTGATCAAACCGAAAGTGGAGGTTGTAGAATGATACCGAAAGACCCGGTCATGCTGCTGAGCTATATCAATACCCAGCTGAGGGATCATTATCCCTCGCTGGGAGAGCTGTGCCGGAGCCTGGATCTGTCAGAAGCAGAAATTCAGAAAAAACTGGCGGCGATAGATTATCATTATGACGAAAAAGAGAATAAATTTGTGTGAATTCCGATTTGACGTGCCGGCAGGAAGAGCAGGCGAAGCGGACGATAAAGCGTGAGAGGTTTTTCCGGCTGCGGTTTCGGACGGAAGAATTGTCAGGGTTTTCCGGAATGGGGTTAAAACCGGGAGAGGCCGGCTCAAACTCGCTGTCGCTCAGACAGTGAGCCGGCCTCTCCCAACACCCCATCCCGCAAAACCCGACAAATCTAACCGTCCTCCAAATGCAGCCTCCAAAACAGCCCTCGTTTTATCTGCCTTCTGCACCGTAGATATTTTCCGGCCACTCCGCAAACCTCCATGACAGAGGGTGCCGGGAGCAGGCTGCAATCGCCAGAAATATACGGTTCAGAATACAAAAGTTCATTTATCGGCGAAAGCCGGAAAACCACGTTTTACACTAACTATGGAGTTTTGCGTGGTTCGGGTGCAGGCGGTATGAAACGAGACAGGAAAGGCGGAGTTCTGTTTTGGAGACTGCCTTTGAGAAAGTGTTAGAAGCTCTTGGATTCTGCGGATCATCCGTTGGGGACGGGAAGGCCAATGTCTGAGCGATCAGCGAGTTTTGGCCTTCCCGTTCCCGGTTTTAGGATGATCCGTGGAATACTTAGAGCTTCTTCACTTCGAAACCAGCAGTCGGAAAAACAGAGCCCCGCCTTTCCGTCCGTCTTTTTCCATTCTGTACCTTCCCCGTCAAACCGGAATGCTCAGAACCCCAGCTCTTCTCCCACCATTACCACGGTGATCCGGCCGGGCTGGCGGGAACGGCGGGTAACGACGATCTGGCAGCAGATGGAATCAGGACTCTGGCAGTCGGCGCAGAAGCCGGTAGAGGCGCAGGGCGTATTCAGATTCAGGCGGAGGCAGTTGGGCGGGGTAGCGCAGGTCTGTACCCGGTCCACGGCTTCCTGAACGGTTTTCGTCAGCTTGTTCATGCCGGTGACTACGATCACATGAGCGGGGCCGCTGATCAGGCAGGCCACACGGTTTCCGTTTCCGTCGATGTTGACCAGCTCGCCGTCAGAAGTGAAGGCGTTGGTGCTCATGAGAAAGTAATCGGCGCAGACGATTTTTCCGTAAAGGGAGCGGGCTTCCTCCGGAGATTTGGCGGAGGCCCGGTCGATCAGCTCATAGGAGCCGTTCTGCAGCGCTTCCAGTATGCCGGCTTCAGAAAGGGTGGCGGAGCCGCCCCAGGTGACAGATGAGCCATCAGGGATCAGGGATAAAACCTTTTCTACGGCAGCTTTGCTGTCCTCACAGTAGCAGGCTTCCATGCCTCGCCGGTTGAATCTGCGGATCAGGGATTCCGCCTGCAGAGCGTAGCTTTCTTTCTTAAATGACATAACAAAAATCCTCCTTTGCATCACGTATAACTATGTTCATTATACCTGCAGAACCTTCGGTAATTCAAGCCTTTTGAAGCGGAAGCAGGACGCTTGATTTCTTCTCGGGTTATGGGTATAATTTTAAAGGACGGAAGGAAAGAACGTTGAACAGTGTTCATTTACGGCTTGCAGCAGGAGGGTACACATTGGAACTGTCAGAACTGACGGCATATGCAGAGGAAAAATTTCATATGCAGGAGCAGCACAACTGGAGCGATTTCCCCGGCTTTTCCGTTCTGGCCGACCCGAATACGGGGAAGTGGGTGGCTCTGCTCATGCGCCAGTGGGATTATAATACGGGAACGGAGATACAGAGATGCGACATAAAATGCGGGCAGCGAAGCCTTACTGAAATATCTGCGTCTTATCTGACCCTGCCCTTCCGCATGAAAGGAAAGAAGTGGGTAGGCGTAAAATTCGAAAAAGATACGGAGCCGGAAGTCGTTTTCAGGCTCTTTGACCGTGCGGTCTATTCCGGGAAGGAGCAGGGCTATACACTTGTGCTGGAGGAAGCGCCTGTAAGGGAAAAGGTGATTTATCAGGATACTCCGCTGCCTGTGATTGATGCAGGAATTTCCATTACGGAACCGGAGGTCCCGGACAGGATCCGTGAAATGAGAAAGCTGTATGATTATAAAGACAGTTCTTTTCGGGGAAAGTGCATGAACTTTTTCAGGCAGGGGAAATTCATGGAGGATTACGAGGATAACGCGCCGTGGACCGGAGAGTACAGGCGCTATTTTACTGTATATCACGATCTGTATACCCGGCAGCTTCGGGGGTATTTCACCTGGCGCGCCGGTGTGAGAAAAGGGAAGTTTTCCCCCATAGCCGCGTCTCTGGCCTACATGTACCTGTACGAGCTGCTGAATGGGATCGGGACGGACTCGCCGGAGGACGGCCTGCGGAAGATGCAGGAATTTGAAACGGGTTTTCTGGACTCCGGAATCGGGAATCCTGATATGCGCAGAAACCTGAAGCGGTGGATGCTGGAATACGCGGTAACTCATGACGTTTCGCCGGAACTGGCCCGCCGGTATGCCAGCCCTGCTCTCCTGAAAAAGGATACCGCTCTGACGACTCTGCGGGATCCGGATGGATTTACGGATGAGGAGCTGTTTTCCGCTCTCTGCGCCTTTGCGGGGAAAAAACTGGAACAGTCCCGGGTGGTAAAAAAATATGAGGCGAGAGGAAAGCATCTGTTTGCCGAAGTCTGGCGTCATGGACGGATGGCTTATTATCAGAACGGGAAGGATCTTTTCACCGCTTGCTTCGGTAAACGGAAAACCTATCCCTGGCGTCCCTTTGCCAACGCCGTCTACTGGGAGGAACAGCCTCACCCGGATACCGATTATGAACTGGACGGCTGCAGAACCTATCAGTGCCGCGGCGGGGTATGGAAGGAAACACGATACGACAGCCTGTATTATAACCGGGAGCTGTTTCAGGCATTTCTCCATGAAACGGACCGAAGGCTGCGGAAATACCTGCAAACCGGCTGTTATCTCCGGGAGAATCCCGCTGAGGCGTGGGCGGCTGTTTATGCGGAAGATGTCATAGAAGCAGACCGGCAGGCGGAGATCGAGGCCGCGCGGCCGAAGATTACCATAGATCTTTCCCATCTTGAGCAGATCCGGGAGGATGCGCTCATTACCAGAGACAGTCTCCTGACAGAGGAGGAACTGGATGGGAGCGTGGAGGAGGAGCGGGAAAAGCAGACCGTGAAAGCGCAGAACGATGGGGGCACACCGGAAGCCCTGCCGGCGGAAGAACAGAGCGCACAGGCGGAACAGAAGGAAACAGAATCGGCGGACTTCGGTTTTCCGGCTCTGGATAAGCCGTATGCGCAGATTCTCCGGATGCTTCTGCAGGGGGAATCTCCGGAAGGTTATATGAAAACCAGCCGTCTGATGCCCTCTGTGGCCGCCGATGCAATCAATGAAGCTTTTTTTGATGAGATCGGAGATAATATTCTGGAATGCGACGGCGACATCATTATGATCGTGGAGGATTACAGGGAAGATATCCTGCAGATGCTTGGAGGTAAGAACGGATGAACGAAAAGGATAACAGAAAAGTGCCGAGGCGGATCGCGCAGACTATCCTGAATTCACTGAAGGGCGGCGTGGTGCCCAGGATCGGCCTGCCCTATATCACAGTAGGAAGAAAAAACGAGATCGAAGCCCTGCTGCATGATGTGGATATCATTTCGGAAGGCGGAGCTTCCTTCCGGTTTATCGTGGGAAGATACGGTTCCGGCAAGAGCTTCCTGATTCAGACGATCCGCAATTATGTCATGGACAGGGGGTTTATTGTCGCTGATGCGGATCTCTCGCCGGAACGCCGGCTGCAGGGGACAAGAGGGCAGGGACTGGCCACGTATCGCGAGCTGATCGGCAACCTGTCCACCAAAACCAGGCCGGAGGGCGGCGCGCTGACGCTGGTGCTGGACCGGTGGATCAGCAGCGTTCAGACCGGGGCCGTGCAGGAGACAGGGCTGGAGCCTGGCGATCCCGCACTGACCAGGGCGGTGGACCGGAAGATCTATGAAGTAACCTCGGCGGTCAGCGAATTAGTCCACGGCTTTGAATTCGCGCGGCTCCTTTCGCTCTATTACCACGCCTATGTGGACGGAGACGATGAAATGAAAATGAAAGTCGTACGCTGGTTCCGGGGCGAATACGCCCTGAAGCGGGAGGCAAAAGAGGAGCTTGGCGTCAATATCATTATCACCGACGACGACTGGTATGATTATCTGAAGATCTTCGCCGTGTTCTTCCGCCTGGCAGGGTATGCAGGTATGATGATTATGATCGACGAGCTGGTCAACCTCTATAAGATCCCGAATGCCGTCACCAGACAGTACAACTATGAGAAGCTGCTGACCATGTACAACGATACGCTCCAGGGAAAAGCCAGGTATCTTGGCTTTATCATGGGCGCCACGCCGCAGGCCGTTGAAGATAAGCGCCGCGGCGTGTACAGCTACGAAGCGCTCCGGTCCCGCCTCGCCGAGGGGAAATTTTCCAGGCCGGGAGCGCGAGACCTGCTGGCTCCCGTTATCCGTCTGGAGCCCCTGACGGCGGAGGAAATGCTGGTGCTCTGTGAAAAGCTCTCCGGTATGCACGCCGGTCTCTACGGCTATGAGAGGAAGCCCGGAACCGATGAGCTGGTGCGTTTTATCAAACTGGAGTACGGACGGATCGGCGCGGATCAGAATATTACGCCCCGGGAGGTGATCCGGGACTTTATCGAGCTTCTGGATCTGCTCTATCAGAATCCGTCCATGGCAATGGAGGAACTTCTGGAGTCAGAGGATTTCACCTATGCGAAATCCGGGGCGGTTTCCGACCAGACCGATAAAAACTATGCGGAGTTTACCATATGATGGATGTATTTGACAGATATGCGCCGTTTATTCAGGATTACATTTACCGCTCCGGCTGGCGGACCCTGCGGGGCGTACAGAATGCCGCCGGAGAGGCCATTTTCGGTACGGAGGACAATGTGCTCCTCACCGCCTCTACGGCGTCGGGCAAGACGGAGGCCGCGTTTTTTCCGATTCTGACCCTGCTGGATGAAGAACCGGCAGGCAGTGTGGGCGTGGTGTATATCGCCCCTCTGAAAGCGCTCATCAACGACCAGTTCGGAAGGCTGAACGAGCTGTGCGAGGAAGCGGGGATCGCGGTGACCCGCTGGCACGGAGACGCGCCTCAGTCCCGGAAACGCCGGCTTTTGAAAAAGCCCTCAGGCATTCTGCAGATCACTCCCGAGTCCCTGGAATCGCTGATGATTAACAAGCACATGGAAATTCCGTCGCTGTTCGGCGACTTGCGGTTTATTGTCATCGACGAGATTCATTCCCTGCTGCGCGGCGACCGGGGAATGCAGACCTTCTGCCTGATCGAACGGCTCTGCGCGCTGGCGGGATGCAGCCCCAGACGGATCGGCCTCTCTGCTACCATAGGAAATCCTGAAGCGGCGGGCCGCTTCCTGGCGGCCGGCAGCGGACGTCCGACCATTATTCCGCGATTTGACGGCGGAAAAGAGGTCTGGCGGCTGTCCATGGAGCATTTTTATAATACGGCTCCCCAGGCGGATGAGGGAAAGCCGGCTGTGCCGGAAACGCCTGTGCCGGAAGCTCCCACAGACGCCGCGCCGAAGGCGGCCGATCCGGGCATCGGCTATATCTTTGAACATACCAGGGGCAAGAAATGTCTGATCTTTACCAATTCCAGGGAAGAGTGCGAGGCGGTATGCCAGAATCTGCGGCAGTATTGCGAGGCAAACCATGAGCCGGACCGGTTCCTGATCCATCACGGGAACCTCTCCGCCTCCTATCGGGAGAGTGCGGAGGAGGAGATGAAGGACGATGATTCTCTGTTGTCCGTCTGCGCCACCGCCACCCTTGAATTGGGGATCGACATCGGAAAGCTGGAACGGGCCTTTCAGATCGACGCGCCCTTCACCGTGTCCGGATTTTTGCAGCGCATGGGCAGGACCGGCAGGCGGGGCGATCCGTCGGAAATGTGGTTTGTCATGCGGGAGGATCATCCGGAGCCCAGAGCCATGCTCCCGGAAATGCTTCCCTGGTATCTGATGCAGGGTATTGCGCTGGTTCAGCTTTACATTGAAGAGAGGTTCGTGGAACCACCGAGAACAGAGCGGCTTCCCTACAGCCTTCTCTACCATCAGACCATGAGCACGCTGGCGTCCTGCGGGGAAATGACGCCCGGGGAGCTGGCCTCGCGGGTTCTGCCGCTGTCCTGCTTCCGCAGGATATCGCAGGAGGATTACCGGCTTCTGCTTACCCATCTGCTGGAGATCGACCATATCAGCCGGACGGAAAACGGCGGCCTGATTCTGGGACTTGCGGGGGAGCGGATTGTAAATAATTATAAGTTCTACGCGGTATTTCAGGAAAATGTCGAGTATTCCGTGCATTCCGGCCCGGAAGAGCTGGGCACGATCGTGAAACCGCCGCCGGTGGGCGACAAGATCGCCATCGCCGGGCGGGTCTGGGTCGTGGACGAGGTGGATCATAAAAAACGGGAGGTCTGGTGCACGCTGGTGAAAGGAAATATTCCGGCGTATTTCGGAGACGTGGCCGGAGATATTCACACGCGGATTCTGGAGCGGATGTATGGCGTTCTGAAGGAACAGAAGAACTATCCGTATCTGATGCGGCACGCGGTCTGCAGGCTGCAGGACGCGCGGGATACCTTTCTGAAATCCGGGATGAGGGACCGGCCGCTGATCCATCTGGGCGGCAATATGTGGGCCCTGTTCCCCTGGCTTGGCAGCTATGCCTTTCTGGCCCTGGAGCGGTTTCTGAAGATCCGCTGCGGCAGGCGGCTGGGACTGAAAGGCCTGAATCCTTCCAGACCCTATTATCTGCAGTTCACCATGAAGGTCGGCGAGACAGAATTTTACCGGATCACGGCGGAGGAGGCGGCGAAGAAATTTGATCCTCTGGAGCTGGTCTATCCGAAAGAAGCTCCGGTATTCGAAAAATACGATGAATACGTGCCGGAGGAGCTGGTGCGTAAAGGCTTCGCTCTGGGTGTGCTGGATGTGGGCGGCATGAAAGAGAGGGTGCTTTCCTGGTCAGAAAATCAGCCGGATCAGAGCCGGAACGGGGAATTGTAAAATTCCTGAAAAATTTAGAAAAATTTAACCCCCGAACCGGAGGGAATATGGTAGAATAAGGACAGAACTGAACAGGCAGGAGTGTTAAAGGGGTACTATGAATATACTTTTTTTTATCACGCCGAAGAATGAGGTGGCTTACATATATGAGGATTATTCTCTTCGGCAGACGATTGAAAAGATGGAATATCACAAATATACGGCAATACCGATGCTGAACCGGCGCGGTATCTATGTGGGAACCATTACCGAGGGCGATCTGCTGCGGACGGTCAAGGAACAATTTGACCTGAATCTGCATGATGCGGAGGATATGCCGATCTGTAAGGTCAAGCGCAGATGGAGGGTAGAGCCGGTGAATATTAACTGTGATATCGAAGATCTGGTTTCCCTCTCCATGAAACAGAATTTCGTTCCGGTGGTGGACGATGAGGGTGTATTCATCGGCATCATTCCGAGGAAAGCCATCATTCAGTACTGCTATGAGAAGAGTGGGCTGAGCAGCTACCGGAAGGAGAAGGAAAGAGAAGAAGCGCCAGACGGCGAATAAGAATCCGGGAGATACCGTCCGCTGAACGTTCCGACAGAACGGAGCGCGGCAGACAGTATCTCCCGGATTCTCTGCGGGCAGGCATTATTTCCGCAGGGAAAAGCGTTCTCCGTCGTCGGGGACGAAGAGATTGCCGGAGAAAAAGGGGCTGCCTTCGGCCAGATATCTCTTTTTCCGATGCCGGATGTGCTTATCCTCCGTGTGCCAGAGCAGGAGATTCTTTATGCCGATGGCTTCGGCCAGCTCACAGGCGTCCCTGACAGTGCTGTGGTGCTTTTCGTAAGGCTTGAATTTTCCCCGTTCCTCATACAGGCAGAAGGCTTCGTGGAACAGCCAGTCGGCGTTCCGGAAGTGCTCCCGCAGAAAGTCCGGGCAGGGCTCGTCGCCCGGAAAGGCGATCCGGAGCCCGGAGGGCGTCGTACAGAGGAAGCCTGTCTGCTTAGCCTTGGTGGAACGGATGTCCAGAAAAAGAAAGCGGCTGCCCAGGATGTCCAGGACGTCGCCGTTTTCGACAATCTGAAAGCGGATGCGGCTGCCGAAATGGCGGCAGACCTTCGCCTGGACGGTCAGAGAGGTAATGGTCCGGATGGCCTCTTCCAACTCCCGGTGGCAGTAGATGGTCAGATCGCCCTCGTATTTCCCCTGATTGATTCTGGTGCCGATCATCCGGATCAGCCAGGGGACGCCCAGGATGTGGTCGCTGTGGGCGTGAGTGACGAAAATGTGATGAATGTGCTTCAGCGGTATATCCTGCTGTTCCAGAATGGATAGGATGCCATTGCCGCCGCCGGCGTCCACCAGCAGGTATTCGGCGCCGCAGCGGAGGGCAAAGCAGGTATTATAGCAGCGGGTGACGGCGGCATTTCCCGTACCCAGTACGATCAGTTCTTCCATGTTCATGTCCTTTCCCGATTTCAGTTTTTTCGGTTTCAGTTCTTTTCTGGCCGCCGGTCTCCGGCAGCCCTCTGTCTTTACTATACCCAATCCTGAAAGGAACGTCCAGAAAAATAAGGGAATGCAGGCAAAAATTTTCAGGTCAGCGGCTTGTGGAAAATACGAATCCGATTTATAATGGGGCTATATGTGCAGAAAGGTCTATGGAGGAACCATGAAGAAAATTATCGAAAAAATTACGGAAGAAATGGAAAAGGCGTTTGAAAAAGCGGGCTACGATCCCTCTTATGCCAGGGTAACGGTGTCAAACCGCCCGGATCTGTGCGAGTATCAGTGCAACGGAGCCATGGCGGCGAAAAAGGCATATCAGAAGGCGCCTCTCCAGATTGCGGAAGAGGTGGCGGCGGCCGTGGACAGCGCGGAGATCCTGGAAGAGGTCACGGCGGTGAAGCCCGGATTTATCAATATAAAAGTGGCAAAGCCGTTTCTGGCGGATTATCTGCAGCAGATGTACGGCGACAGCCGGCTGTCTGTGGACGAGGCGGCGGAGAAAAAGACGGTGATCATCGACTACGGCGGCCCCAATGTGGCGAAGCCCCTTCATGTGGGCCATCTTCGTTCGGCTATCATCGGAGAGAGCATCAAGCGGACGGGCCGTTTCCTGGGCCATAAGATGATCGGAGACGTCCATCTGGGCGACTGGGGACTGCAGATGGGTCTGATTATCACGGAGCTTCGGGAGAGAAAGCCGGAGCTGTCCTATTTTGACGAAAGCTATGAGGGGGATTATCCGAAGGAGGCGCCGTTTACCATCAGCGAGCTGGAGGAGATCTATCCGGCGGCCAGCGCCCGTTCCAAGGAGGACGAGGCTTACCGGGAGAAGGCGCTGACAGCTACCCATGAGCTGCAGCAGGGACGGCGGGGCTATATGGCGCTCTGGAACCATATCATGAATGTGTCGGTCAGCGATCTGAAGGCGAATTACAAAAAGCTGGATGTGGAGTTCGACCTCTGGAAAAAGGAATCTGACGCTCAGCCTTACATTCCCGACATGATTCAGAAGATGAAGGATGAGGGATTTGCCTATGAGGATCAGGGCGCGCTGATCGTGGACGTGAAGGAAGAGACGGATACCAAGGAGGTGCCGCCCTGCATGCTTCTGAAGTCGGACGGCGCTTCCCTGTACACCACTACGGATCTGGCTACTATCGTGGAGCGGATGAAGCTGTTCCATCCGGACGAGATCCTGTACGTGGTGGACAAGCGCCAGGAGATGCATTTTATTCAGGTGTTCCGCTGCGCCCGCAAGACGGGCCTGGTAAACGAGGATACAAAGCTTTCCTTCCTGGGCTTCGGCACCATGAACGGAAAAGACGGAAAGCCCTTCAAGACCAGGGACGGCGGCGTGATGCGCCTGGAGAACCTGATCCGGGAAATCGATCAGGAAATGTATAAGAAAATCGTGGAAAACCGGAGCGTGAAGGACACGGACGCGGAAAAGACGGCGGAGATCGTCGGCCTGTCGGCCATCAAATACGGCGACCTGTCCAATCAGGCTTCCAAGGACTATGTATTCGATATCGAACGGTTCACGTCCTTTGAGGGAAATACGGGACCGTATATCCTGTATACCATCGTCCGGATCAAATCCATCCTGGAGCGTTTCCGCCAGGAGGGCGGAGTCCTGGAAGTCGGACGGCTCCTTTCTCCCGTCAGTGACAGCGAAAAGTCTCTGATGCTGGAGACGGCGCGGTTTAACGGCATGGTGGAAAATGCTTTTGAAGAGAAGGCTCCCCACAAGATCTGTTCCTATATCTATGAGCTTTCCAACGATTTCAACCGGTTCTATCATGAGACAAAGATCCTGACGGAGGAAAATCAGGAGCAGAAGCTCTCCTGGCTGATTCTTCTGGATCTGGTGCGGAAGGTGCTGGAGCAGAGCATCGACCTGCTGGGCTTTTCAGCGCCGGAGCGGATGTAACCGCACGGGAGAAAGGGTATGAAGAAACCATCGAAAATCCGAATCAA
>DVJR01000024.1 GCA_018716575.1 Candidatus Scatomonas merdavium
AGAAAACGCCGCTGTGTTCGGCCGCCTTTGCAGGGAGGCTAACCATCTTGCGGCTTCGGGCTTTTGCGTTGGCACCGGAAGGGGAGACTGTCTGAGCGAAGCGAGTTTCTCCCCTTCCGGTGCCGGTCTTAGCAAAAGTCCGAAACCGCTTAGATGGTCTTGCGTCCCGAAACAGCGGCCGGACACAGCGGCGTTTTCTTATCCGTCCGTTTTCTCTGACGCCTCACCCTCCCCGCCAAACCGGATCTAATCTTGCGGTTGCGCTTTCAATTGGTGAGAGGTATAATAAGAAAAAAATTACCGCCGCCGTGACAGAGAGGCCTGCCCGGCGGCGGAAAACTGTGAGGTGCCATGGATAAAGAGATCTACAGACAATTCTGCGAAATTGCCGGGGAAGGCTGTGTGCTTGTGGATGAACCCATGCGAAGACATACGACTTTCCGCATCGGCGGCCCGGCGGATTATCTGATACGGCCGGAGACGGAAGAGGTGCTGCGGAAGATTCTGGCGCTGTGCGCGGAAGAAAAACTGCCGTATTTTATTTTGGGAAACGGGAGTAATCTGCTGGTCAGCGATCAGGGATACCGGGGCGTGATTATTCAGATTTATAAAAATTTCCAGCAGTGTGTGACAGAGGGAAATGTGATCCGTGCGGGAGCGGGCATTCTGTTATCCAGACTGTCAGCGGCGGCAGGTGAGGCGGGGCTTACCGGCCTGGAGTTTGCTTCGGGTATTCCCGGCACACTGGGAGGCGCCGTTTTTATGAATGCCGGAGCCTACGGCGGAGAAATGAAAGACATTCTTTCATGGGCGGACGTGCTGGATGAAGAAAGAAAACTGCGGCGTCTGAGCGCGGAAGAGCTGGAGCTGGGATACCGTACCAGCCGGGTGAAGAAAGAGGGCTGGATTGTAACCGGCGCAGAGCTGAAGCTCAAATTCGGAGATCCTGAGAAAATACGTGAAAAAATAGAAGAGCTGAAGGCGGCCCGCACATCCAAGCAGCCGCTGGAATATCCCAGCGCGGGCAGCACCTTCAAGCGGCCGGAGGGTTATTTTGCCGGAAAGCTGATTATGGATGCGGGCCTTCGGGGATTTCGTGTGGGCGGCGCTCAGGTGTCCGAAAAACACTGCGGCTTTGTGATCAATACGGGAAATGCAACAGCTGCGGATGTACGGGAACTGATGCGGCAGGTTCAGGAAAAAGTATGGGAAAAGTACCAGGTACGGCTGGAGCCGGAAGTACGGTTCCTCGGCGATTTCTGATGGAGGACAGGGAGAATGCTGATACGTTTTGTAATCGTGACGGGCATGTCCGGCGCGGGAAAAAGCACGGCGCTGAAGGTGCTGGAGGACGCCGGATATTTTTGCGTGGATAACCTTCCCATCTCGCTGATTGAAAAATTCGCGCAGCTGACTATGAACGGAGCAGAGGGCGGGATCACAAGGGTTGCCCTGGGTGTGGACGTGCGCAGCGGCGAAGCGCTGTCGGATCTGCAGGAGGTTCTGGAAAAGCTGGCCCTTTCCGGCGTCCGCCATGAGATCCTGTTTCTGGACGCGGGAGACGACGTGCTGGTGAAAAGGTACAAGGAGACGAGGCGGAATCATCCGCTGGCAGGCGGCGAGCGGGTGGAGGCGGGAATCGCCAGAGAGCGGAAGCAGCTGGAATTTCTGAAAAAGCAGGCAGATTACATCATCGACACCAGCCAGCTCCTGACCCGGGAGCTGAAGCTGGAGCTGGAGAGGATCTTCGTGGACAATCAGAATTTTAAAAGCCTGATGGTCACGGTGCTGTCTTTCGGTTTCAAATACGGCATCCCGGCTGATTCGGATCTGGTGTTTGACGTACGGTTCCTGCCGAATCCCTATTACATAGATGAACTGAAGCAGCTGTCGGGAAATGACGCTCCGGTGAGAGATTTCGTCATGGGGTTTAAAGCAGCGGAAATCTTTTCCGACAAACTGACGGATATGATACAGTTCCTGATACCAAACTATATCGAGGAGGGCAAAAACCAGCTGGTCATTTCCATTGGATGCACCGGCGGAAAACACCGTTCTGTGACTTTGGCCAATGAGCTGTACCGGAGGCTGGAGGGTTCAGGGGAGTATGGCCTTCGGATTGAACATCGGGATATTGAAAAAGATGCCCTGAGAAAAAGGATGTGAGAAAATGTCTTTTTCCGGTGAAGTGAAAAAGGAGCTCTGCCGTCAGGCAGGAGGTGCAAGGCATTGCCAGATTGCGGAGCTGGCGGCTATCCTGACCCTCTGCGGAAGCGTGCATATATCTGTCAGGGATGAATACAGTATTCGGATGGAAACAGAAAATGTGTGGGTGGCGGAGAAATATTCGCTGCTGCTGAACAGGGCTTTCAAGATCCGGCCGGAAGTGGCGGTTCGACGTCATTCCGGCGGACGCAGAGCCGTAAGCTATCATTTATACGTGGCGGACAGCGCTGACGCCAGGCGGGTTCTGCAGGCAGTGAAGCTGATAACTCCCAGGGGGACTCTGGCGGAAGAGCTGCCGCTTACTCACAGTGTACTTCTGCAGAAAAGCTGCTGCCGGCGGGCATTTATCCGGGGCGCGTTCCTGGCCGCCGGATCAGTCAGTGACCCGAACCGGTCTTACCATTTCGAGATTGTCTGCGAAGGGGAATACCAGGCGGAGCAGCTGAAAGAACTGGTTCGAAGCCTGGATATTGACGCCAAAACCGTCCGGAGAAAAAAATATTTTGTGGTTTATGTAAAAGAAGGTGCTCAGATTGCGGATCTGCTGGCGATGATGGACGCCAGAGTAGCATTGCTGGAGTTGGAAAATATCCGGATTCTGAAAGAAATGAGGGGCAGTGTTAACAGAAAAGTCAATTGTGAGACTGCAAATATCAACAAAACTGTTAATGCTGCAGTGAAACAGATTGAGGATATCCGCTATATCCGGGATACCGCCGGGTTTTCCAGTCTCTCAAATGGACTTGACGAAATAGCACGCCTTCGGTTACAATATCCAGAAGCAACACTAAAAGAACTGGGCATGCTTCTGCAACCGGCAGTAGGCAAGTCCGGCGTAAATCATCGCTTGAGAAAACTGAGCAGCATCGCGGATAAGCTGCGGGAAAGTAAGGAGGAGAATTATTATGATCAAAAAACCGATAACGATTCAGATTTCTAACGGACTTGAGGCCAGGCCAATCGCCATGCTGGTACAGGTGGCAAGCCAGTTTGAAAGCGAGATTTATGTGGAGAGCGGGAAGAAAAAGGTGAATGCCAAGAGCATTATGGGAATGATGACTCTCGGGCTGGATTCCGGAGAAAATGTGACGATTTCTGTTAATGGAGTCGATGAAACAGAAGCCATGAAAGAGATCGAGGGATATCTGACCAGCAAATAATCCTGCAAAATTCAGAACAGAAAAAAAGGAGTTCGGATCGTGATAATCCGAACTCCTTTTTTTCTGTTCTGAATTTCGGTGAACCAGTTCTGCATTTTGCTGATGGTTCAGATGTCCGCCAGCTGCTGCAGAGCGCTGTCTTTAATCAGAGCGTTGCCGTGCTCCAGCAAATAGGCTTCGCCGGAAGCGGAAAAGGACTCATTGGTGCCGTACTCAGAGAGAATATTGCAGACCTTGTTAAATGTCTCCGGAGTACAGTCGGACTGATGCAGTACCAGCTGGTAATGGCCAAGCGTTTCATTCTTGTAAAGAGAGTTCTTTCCGGTATAGAAGTGATTCAGGCCGTGAGCCGCCAGGATGGCGTCGTCCAGAGTGCGGAACCGGAATGCCTGCACCAGGTTGACCGGTACGGTCTCTGTTTCGTTTTCTGCGGCTTCCTTCTGTCCGGAAGGTTTCTTCTGAGCATCTTTCTTCGTATTGTTTTGAGCTTTGTTCTTTGCTTCGTAGATTTTCTGAAATAGATCCAATATATCGTCTGCTCCCGAAAACTGTGGGCTTTTCGGAGCATCTGCGTCATCCCCCGAAGGAGAAAATTTGGAAAAGCGGGTATCCAGCTCTTCCGGATCCTCTACCTTCGTTATAATCAGCACGATGCTGTCGGGCGCTACGGGTATGGCTTCTATCATCAAAGGTGAATTGTCAGACTCAAAGCCGAATTCGTAGTGAGCCTGCTGCATCATATCCTGAAACAAGCTTTTTGCTTTTTCTGTGCCGTAAGCTAATTCACTGAGCCGGATCTGTCGGCTGGCCAGGTCTGCGCTTGTCAGAGTGCATCGGATCTGGCTGTCGCTGATCTTTTCAATCTTCATTTTATCACATCCCCTTCTTTGATCAGTCAAAAAACTCAAGAAGAAACTCTGCCCTTAACTGAAGATACACTTAGCTACGTTATTACTATATGCGGCGCAGTGCCTTCTGCGTCACATATAGTATATACCAAAACCGCAGAGAATGTAAAGAACTTATATTTTCTTGTTTTCGGAGTAGTAATGTTGTAAAATGAACTTAATTTCAGGGGACAGGAACAATGGAGAAAGCGGGAAAAGGATGAATACAGAATATTTTGAGCGGGCCGCAGCAACGGAAGGCAGGACACTCTTGATTGTGGATGATGATGAGATCAACCGTGAGATACTGGAAAATATTTTCTCCGAATCTTATGCTATTGAGCACGCGGAGAACGGAAGGCAGGGACTTCGGGCGATTCTGGACCACAGAGAGAGGCTTTGCGCGGTACTCCTGGATGTAATGATGCCGGAGATGGACGGAATTCAGGTGCTGCGGGAGCTGAACCGAAAGAAGCTGCTGGAGGAGATACCGGTCTTTCTGATTACGGCGGAAGCCAGCAGTGATGTGATGCGCGAAGCCTACCGTCTGGGAGTGATGGACGTGATCAACAAGCCGGTTATCCCTTATATGGTACTGCGTCGGGTACAGTCTGTTGTGGAGCTGTATCAGGCCAGGCGCAGGCTGAATAACGTGGTGATACGGCAGCAGGAGGATCTTCTGAGCCAGGCGGCTATGATCATCAATCTCAATCAGGGAATGATCGAGGCGCTTTCTACCGCGATTGAATTCCGAAGCGAGGAATCCGGCGATCATGTCCGTAAGATCCATGATATTACGAAATATCTGTTTTCTCATACGGAGCTGGGAGAGGGTCTGTCTGACGGGGAGATCGAGCAGATCGCCCTGGCGGCCATCATGCATGATGTGGGAAAGATTGCCGTGCCGGATGCGATTCTGAACAAGCCGGGAAGGCTTACGCCGGAAGAATTTGAGGTCATGAAAACGCATACGGTTCAGGGAGCGAAGCTTCTGGAGAGCATTCCGCAGCTCAAGGAAAACAGGGCCTATGCCTATGCCCGTGACATTGCGCTTCATCACCATGAACGCTGGGATGGAGGCGGATATCCGGACGGACTTAAGGGAGAGGAGATATCCGTGTGGGCGCAGGTGGTTTCTCTGGCGGACGTTTACGATGCGCTGAGCTGTAAACGGGTCTATAAGAATGCGTTCCCCAGGGAACAGGTTCTGGCAATGATAAAGGACGGCCAGTGCGGATGCTTCAATCCCCGGCTGCTGGAGTGCTTTTTTGAAGCGGAGGAGGAGCTGTATAAGCTCTACGCCCCGAAAATTCTGTAATACATAGGATGGCCGCGCTGCTCAGGAGAGCAGGGCCGCGGGAATACGAATGATTTTGAGGAGATAGAGGAATGGATGAAAGAAAACGGGAACTGCTGGCCGGTGCCGGTATAGATGTGCAGGACGCCATGGAAAGATTCATGCAGCGGGATGATCTCCTGGAGCGTTTCATGAAGAAATTCCTGGAAAATGCTGCCTTTGAGGATCTGAAGCAGGCGGCGGCAGAGGGGGACTGCGAAAAAATGCTGGCTGCCTCCCATTCTCTGAAGGGGATGTGCGCCAACCTGTCCATGACGGAGCTGACCGCTCTGTTTACCGGTCAGGTGGCCCGGCTGCGTTCGGGGGATTTTTCGGGTGCGAAAGAGATGATGGATGAGATCCGGAAAGCCTATGGCCTGGTGGAAGAGGCCATCAGGGGGTGCTGGCAGTGAAGACAGCGGGAAAGAAGTTCTGTCATATTCTGAAAAAACTCAGGTTCTATATTTTCATGTTTGCCCTCCTGGTTATCCTGGGGAGTATTTTTCATGTGATCCTGCGGGATACACTGCTGCAGAATTATCAGGATCTGGGGACCTCCATGGCGCAGAGGTACAGCGCCGAAATTGAAAGCGAGCTGAGCGCGTACAGGGTACTGGTGTCCTTTGGGGCCGAGAGCATCGATGCGCGCGTCGGATCGGGAGAATCTTCGGAAGAGATAGAGGAATGGATCGTCCGGTACTGTGAACGGCTGTATCAGGTGCTGGGAGAGGATGTCGTTGATCCGTATGTAGTCTATGAAGGGAGGATTGTGGCTGCAAATCCCTGGGAGGGAGACTCTGATTACGATTATGCGTCCACAGAATGGTATCAGAAGGCATTGGAGGCGGATGGGCAGGTAATATTTACGGATGTTTATTCTGATGTTATCTCCGGGCGACAGGTGATCACGATTGCGGCCATGTGCCGGGAAAGCGGCGCGGTCATAGCCTTTGACATTTATCCGGAAAATCTGTTTTTCAGACAGGATGAAAGTATTTTGCCTGAGGACACCTCCATGTATATCGGAGACGCGTCGGGAAAGCTTCTTTATGCGAAAACATTTCTGGAGCATTCGGATGAAGAACTGGGGGATTATCTGAGCAAAATCCGTGAAGGCATACGGAACGGAGAGCTGGGCAGGTATGACAGCTACGTGGTCGATCTGGACGGAAACCAGAGGAGCGTCTATTATGACCAGATGGACAACGGCTGGTATGTGGTGATTACAGTTCCGTTCAGCTCAATTCTGGATCAGCTCAACTGGTTTTCGATCATGTTCGGCCTGGTAATGCTGGTGGGAGTCTGCACCCTGTTTTTCGTGGCTCTCAGAAACCTGAGACTGGATTATATCGTAGAGCGCACCAATGACACGATACGGGTTCTGGGCAATTCCTATTATGCCCTGTATCGTGTGGATTATAAAGCCGACACCTATGAGATGATAAAAGGATCGGAATACGTTCGCAGCCGTATTCCTTCCAGCGGGCCTTATCCTGATCTGGTGCGCACGGCGGGAGAGGTAATCGAGGAAAAGGCGTTTAGGGAATTCTGCGAGAGCTTCTCGGCAGAAAATATCCGGAATCTGGTGACAAAGCGCATCCGGAATTACGGCGGCGATTTTAAGCGGAAATTCGGAGCTGAGTACCGTTGGGTGAGCGTTCGGGTGCTGTTTGACGAATCTCTGGCGCCCAACGAGGTCGTGCTCTGTTTCAGGGAAATAGAGGAGGAAAAACGCCAGCAGTTTCAGGAAAGAAAGCTGTTGGAGGAGGCGCTGGAAAGCGCGCGCCAAAGTGAAAAATCCAAGCACGCGTTTTTCAATAATATGTCGCATGATATGCGGACGCCCTTAAACGCGATTCTGGGTCTTTCGGCACTGCTGCGCCAGCATGCGGACGATCCGGAAAAGGTGAAGGATTATGTGGACAAAATATCTTATTCCAGCCAGCAGCTCCTTGACCTGGTCAACGATATTCTGGATATGTCCCGCATGGAACAGGGAAAAGTCGTGCTGAATAACCAGGCCTTCAATCTGAAGGAGTGCATACAGGCATGCGCGGAGTCTTTCCGGCCGCAGGCTGAAACAGAGAAAAAGGAATTTCAGGTAATATATGATCTGGCGGATGCCCGTGTGATGGGAGATTCTATCCGTATCAGCCAGATCCTGAATAATCTTCTTTCAAATGCGTTTAAGTTTACCCCTGAAGGAGGTAAGGTGACGGTATCGGTGCGTCAGATGAGCAGCGCGAACCGCACCCAGTATCAGATCAGAGTGCAGGATACAGGTATTGGCATGTCCGAGGAATTTCTGGCCCATGTTTTTGAACCGTATGCCAGGGAGACGCGGTTTACATCGAGGCAGATCACGGGAACAGGCCTGGGAATGCCGATTGTGAAGAGTCTGGTGACACAGATGAGCGGGCAGATTTATGTGGAAAGCCGCCTGGGCGAAGGGACTGCCTTTACGGTGACCGTTCCCTTCATGACTGTGCAGGAGAATGCGGAAGAGAAGAATAAGGCGGAGGAAAAGGTGCTGAAGCCGGAATTCTTTTCTCTGTCAGGAAAGAAAATCCTTTTGGCGGAGGATAATCTGGTAAATATGGAGATTGCTACGGAAATTCTTACCATGAACGGGCTTGAGATTCTGCAGGCGTGGAATGGAGAAGAAGCCCTGGATTTGTTCCGGGCATCGGAACCGTTTGAAATCGACGCGATCCTGATGGATATGCAGATGCCGAGGATGGATGGCTGCGAAGCGGCCAGGAGCATCCGCGCCCTGCCGCGCCCGGATGCCGGAACAGTGCCGATTCTGGCGGTGACGGCCAACGCCTTTGCGGAGGATATTGCGGCGACCGCGGCCGCGGGCATGGACGCTCATATTTCCAAGCCCATTGATTTTCATGTCCTGTGCGAGACGCTGGAACGATTGACGAAGGAAAAAGGACGATAAAACTGAAAAAGAGGGGCCGGCCATACGAAAGGGGCTGTTTGTATGGCCGGTATTTTTCTGCGGAATCCATAAAAATATTCTTGAAATCTGCCGCTTTTTCCGTATAATAGAAAATAAGAAATGACACGTCAGATACCTGTTCCGGAAAGGGGTGTATGCCCATGGGCAGGTAATCATATAATCTATCAGACAATTCCTACTTTTCAGAAACGGCGTCTGCCGTATCTTACTCAGCAAATTCAGTGATGTTTTATTCATGCGGTTTCGCAGTATTTTTCCCGTAACAGTACATAAGAAGAAAAAGAACAGAACCGGTATCTGATGCTGCCTTTTCTTAAAAAATGAACAGCAGGTGCAGGGAAGATGTGTATTTGCGTCTTGCTGCGTTTGTTGATCAAGGAAATCAAAAGAAAGGATGCAGTGCCGGAAAGTTTTTGTGTGTCATAGATGAGACTTTCCTGTGCCGCGCAGAGTCATGAAAGAGAAAGAGACGACGATTCAGAAACTGGAGTCTGAGCTGGAGACGTACCAGAGCTGCGGCATCAGTCTCCTGCTGGAAGGGAGGGAGAGCAGCCCCGCTTCTATTGTGAATGCCTGTATGGTGGCTGAGAACGGAACGTATATGCGGGATTACATTCAGGACGAATGCGGGAAGATTGATACGATTAATTTCAATTTTGTAAGTGAGAACGAATGAAACAGTACGTCCGACAGGCTTTCGGTAAGATTTCCCTGCATAACCAGCCTGTCGGGCGGTTTTTCGCAGAGACGGTTTTGATCTGCCGCATACGTGGAGAACAATTCCTGTCGAAAAAAGCTGTCTTTTAATTGCTATCGTTTCTGTTTAATGTTAAAATGGTGGATGATAAGGGGAGAACGGGCAGAAGGTCAGCCCGGCAATCAGGAGGAATAAGGGATGCAGAAAAGAAGATCACCGCTTCCGATAATCATCTGTCTGGTTATCATAGCGGCTATTATAGGTATCGGCGGTTTTTTCATTAACCGCTATACGCCTACAGATACAGAGATGAATAAAAATGAGTATTACGGCCTTACTTCAGAGGAAGAGGCAGCCCTGATTCTCAACGGGCAGGTTCTGGAAGAAAAGGGTCTGGTGGTGGATGGAACCGTCTACATCAGCTATTCGGACGTCTGGAATTATCTGAACAGCGGATTTTACTGGGATGCTCAGGCCGGACAGCTGATGCTGACGCTGCCGTCCGGTACGCTGACCTGGACGCCGGAAGACGGAAGCGGCGCCGTAATTCTGGGAAGTGATGGCAATCCGTATATTTCGGCAGAGTGTGTAAAGGAAAACTCCGATATCGACCTGGAGATTTACAGTGAACCGAACAGAGTGGTGGCCCGTACCCAATGGGATGGCGTCCGTACAGCTACGGTGACAGAGACGGCGCAGGTTCGCTACCGCGGCGGTCCCAGAAGTGAAATCCTGACAGAAGTGCAGGCGGGGGATACCGTGGTATTCCAGGAGGATCTGTCAGACTGGTGTCAGGTGGCCACCTCCGACGGATATGTCGGTTATGTGGAGAGCAGTACTCTGACCCAGAATGAAGAGACAGGGCTTCCCCATGAAACGGATGAGAAATTTCAGTACCAGAAAATTTCTCTGGATCACAAGATAGTCCTGGGATGGCATTATGTCGGCTCCCAGGAGGGAAACAGCAGCCTGTCAGAGGTTATTGCCGGGGCCACGGGCCTGAATACTATTTCTCCCACCTGGTTTTCACTGGCAGACGGCCAGGGAAACCTGATTTCGTATGCGGACAGCAGCTATGTGGAGCAGGCGCATGCCGCCGGCCTTCAGGTATGGGGCCTGCTGGGAGACGTGGACGGCAGTGCGGTAAATACGGGGTCAGTTCTGTCCAGCGCGGAAGCGCGTGCCAATATCATACAGCAGCTTATGCAGATTGCGGCAGAGTGCGGTATGGATGGAATCAATGTGGATTTTGAGTCTGTTCGGGAGGAAAGTGCTCCGCAGTATCTTCAGTTCCTGAAGGAGCTGTGTGCGGCAGCTCATCAGCAGAATCTGATCGTATCCACGGACAATTTTGTTCCGACCTATACGGGTTACTACAAAAGAGCTGAGCAGGCTAAAACGGTAGATTACATTATCATTATGGGATACGACGAACACACGGCGTCTTCAGAAGAGGCGGGATCTGTGGCTTCTCTGCCGTTTGTAGAACAGGGAATCGCGGATACTCTGGCAGAAGTTCCGGCAGAGCAGGTGATTAATGCGGTTCCGTTTTATACAAGAGGCTGGGTGGAGACTTTTGGAAGTACTGTACCGGAAAGTCAGACACTGAGTATGGATGAGGCAGATGCTTTTGTGACGGAACACGGTATCGAGACATACTGGGATGCTTCAGTGGGCCAGAACGTAGGCAGCGTGGAAACCGGCGACGCCCGGTACAGCATCTGGCTGGAGGATGAGCAGTCCATCGCGGAGAAGGTGAATCTGGCTTCAGAATACAATCTGGCCGGTGTTGCCGCGTGGCGGCTGGGCTTTGAGCGCCAGTCCGTCTGGAGTGTATTTGAGGATTATGTAAATCAGGGATGAAATGCAGAGGGGAATAAATAATGAATGAGGAAACGGAGGACATGGAAGAATGGCAGCCAATGGAAATGAAGAACTTTTTAAAACGACATTGATGGGCGGATTTGACAAGGACGATGTCCTGCGTCAGGTTCAGCAGATGAAGGATGATGCCTTCGCTGAGAAAAGCAAGCTGCTGCTGGCACTGAAGGGAAAGGATAAGAAGATCACAGAACTGGCGGAAAGGCTGAAGCAGCGGGAGGCGGAAGCAGAAAAGCTGAAAAAGGACATTCGTGAGAAATACCAGTCCTATATTGATAATTATGATACCATCGGTCAGCTGATTTTTGATGCGCGGATACAGGCTGACAGAATGCGGAGTGAAGCCCGGGCCGAGAAGGAGAAGCTCATCGGAGAAGCGCGGGCTGAGAAGGAAAAGATTGTAAGCGAAGCCCATGCTGAGAAGGAGAAGCTGATCAGTGAAGCGCGTGTCCAGGGAGAGAAAATACTGAGCGAAGCGCAGGCGGCAGCGCAGCAGTGCCTGGATTCTGTACAGCATGAGGTGGATGAACGTCTGCTGGAGGGAAAGAAAAAGTACGTGGCCGTTCAGGAGGAGCTGAATGATGTAGTGGAACTGATTAATCAGGTACAGCGCCGCTTTATGCAGTCCTATAAATCTGTCCATGCCATTGTCAGCACGATGCCGGAATCTCTGCAGGATCTGGAAGATGAAATGGAAGAGGAAATTATCCGCGCGCAGATACCGGATCTGGATGAAGAAGGGCTGGACGAAGGAGAAGGTCCGGATATGGATCCGGGCGCAGATAAAACCTCTGCTTCAGAGGCTGATCAGAGTCAGGAGGGTACTTACGGCAGTCTGGCGGATAAGGAAGAGGGTGAGCCTCTCGGGGATGCCGTCCAGACGCTGGAGAGTGACCTGGACAGAGGGGATGACCTGAATCTGGATGATATTCTGGATGAGGCAGACAGTCCGGCAGACGAGGAAGAGCTGGATGCTCAGATTGCCGAATGGCTGAAGAAAGAGGAAGAAGAAGGAATTTCATGATTGCGTCTCCAGAGGCATATACTGCTGTAAGTATGTCTCTGGAGATATTTTTTTGGAAAAAAAGAAGTGGTTGGAGCTTGGTATGGCAGTGCTGCTGCTGGGCAGCGTATACATTCTGTCCGGGAAGGGGGCGGAGCTGGCCGCTGTACGGCAGCAGGAGGACAGAATCGTTGTCCTGGATCCCGGACATGGCGGACGTGATCCGGGCAAGGTGGGTGTGAACCAGGCGCTGGAAAAAGACATCAATCTGGCCATCGCCGGAAAAACAAAAAATGTGATGGAAGCGGAAGGAATCACAGTCGTCATGACCAGGGAAGAGGACAGGGGCCTATATGATGAAAATGCTGATAACAAGCAGGTGCAGGATCTGCAGCGGCGGTGCGAGTTCATCCATAAGACCTCGCCGGATTGTGTGGTGAGTATTCATCAGAACAGTTATTCTGACGGCTCGGTAAGAGGAGCTCAGATTTTTTATTATGAGGATTCGGTGGAGGGTAAGCGGCTGGCGGACTGCCTGCAGGAGGCCATGACAGAAGAATTGCCGGAGGGAACCATGAGGGAGCCAAAAGGCAATACCAGTTACTATCTGCTGAAAAAAACAGATGCGCCTTTAGTAATTGTGGAATGCGGATTCCTGAGCAATGCGGAAGAAGCAGAGCTTTTGACAGACAACGACTATCAGACTCTGCTGGCCCGTGCAGTCTGCCGCGGAGTAAAGGGCTATCTGGAATCCTAGGGCTTTTCATTTTTACCAAAAAATGATATACTTTATGGAGCAGCGCGAGCTGCGACTCCGCCCGAAGGGCATGCGTTACGGGGTGCCCTGTGGGTATACTTTATGGAGCAGCGCGAGCTGCGGCCCCGCCCGAAGGGCAGGGGATATTGGCTATGGAAGGGCAGACGAGATGAAAGCCAGAATTGTGCGGATGAGTGAAGAACAGCTGAACAGAGAAGCGCTGCAGGAAGCAGGAAAAATCCTGCAAAGCGGAGGGCTGGTGGCTTTCCCTACAGAGACTGTTTATGGCCTGGGAGGGAATGCCCTTGATCCGGAAGCATCCAGAAAGATCTATGCGGCAAAAGGAAGGCCGTCGGATAATCCGCTGATTGTACATATTGCAGATATGGCTGCCCTGCCGGCTATTGTCCGGGAAATACCGGAACAGGCGGCGAGGCTGGCAAAGGCCTACTGGCCCGGCCCGTTGACGATGATTTTTCAGAAGAGCGATCTGGTGCCTCTGGAGACCACCGGCGGGCTGGACAGTGTGGCTGTGCGTTTTCCGTCTCATCGAATTGCCAGAGAATTAATTCTCTGTGCGGGAGGATATGTGGCGGCCCCCAGCGCGAATACTTCGGGGAGACCCAGTCCTACGCTGGCCAGTCATGTGGCGGAGGATCTGGGAGACCGGATTGATATGATCATTGACGGCGGACAGGTGGATATAGGGCTGGAGTCCACGATTGTGGATTTTACCGAGGATATTCCGGCTATTTTGCGTCCAGGCTATCTGAACCGGCAAATGCTGGAGGAGGTGCTCGGTAACGTTCGAATAGATCCGGGTATTCTTTCGGAAAACGTAAAAGTGCGGCCCAAGGCTCCGGGTATGAGATACCGTCATTATGCGCCGCAGGCGGACCTTGTTGTGGTGGAGGGGTCAGAGCAGGCGGTACCTGAGAAGATCCGTTGCCTGGTGCGGGAGAAAATTTCCCGGGGATTCCGTGTCGGCGTTATCTGTACGGAAGAAACGAAGAGATTATATCCGGAGGGAGAAGTACGGAGCATTGGCCAGCGCGCGGAAGAGGATACTATAGCCAGACATCTCTATGAGGTGCTGCGGGAGTTTGATGCGTCAGGCGTGGAGTATATCTATTCGGAATCATTTTATACGCCCAGAATGGGACAGGCTATCATGAATCGCCTGTTGAAGGCAGCAGGCCATAAAGTGGTAGAAGCACAGTGAGGTGACAGGATGAAGAAGTATGACAGACTGATTTTCATAGATGAAGATGACACGGCCAGAGCGCCCATGGCGGCGGC
>DVJR01000003.1 GCA_018716575.1 Candidatus Scatomonas merdavium
AGTATTTTTGGATGCTTTGTAGCAAAGCCAATCAATTTATGCATAAACATTGATTTTCTCCCTTTTACAAAATATTCGGCGAAAGCTGTAACTGTTTGTAAACTTTCGCCGGGAAATACGAAGTAATTATAGCATAGCTGAAAAAAACAGGCAAGGCATATGCTTGTGAGATAGTTAAAAGTATGGTAAACTGTTTACGGAAGTTTATGACGGAAATTGTATAAGGAATTGGAATTATGAGAAAATTGATGATACTGGGAGCCAGCTATACGCAGGTTCCGCTTTTTGAGGCTGCCCGCCGGCTTGGATTCCGGACTGTGGCAGCCAGCATACCGGGTGATTATCCGGGGTTTGCATGCGCGGATGAAACGGTATTTGCGGATATCGCCGATCCGGAGGCAGTGACGGCGGCTGCCCGCGCATGCGGTGCGGACGGCATCGCCACCTGCGGCCTGGATCTGGGAATGCGAGCGCTTGGCGCCGCCTGTGAGGCGCTGGGGCTGCCGGGACCGTCCCGGGCGGCGGCTGAAAAAGCATCGGATAAATATAAAATGAAACAGGCCCTGACGGCGGCAGGTGTACAGACAGCCCGTTTTTATTGCGTTCATAATGAAGAAGAGCTGGAGGCAGCCATGGACAGGCTGCCTTTTCCGGTGATCCTGAAAGCGGTGGATCTCATGGGAAGCCGCGGCATCTTCCGCAGCGATACCCGGGAAGAGGCCAGAGCGAATTTCCGGAAGAGCCTTGCCGCCTCCGGAAAGGATTACTGCCTGATTGAAGAATTCATAGAAGGAGAACTGTTCGGGGTGGAGGCCATGGTGCAGAACGGAAAATTTCTTTTCGTGCTGCCCAACAATACGGAAGCCTTTCCGGCCGCCGTGCCTACGCCGGTGGGCCATTCCGTGCCGTTCCGGGGGCTGGACCGCCTGGGGTCCCAGATACTGGAGCAGACGGAAAAGGCGGTAAAGGCGCTGGGCCTCGACAACTGCCCGGTGAACTGTGATTTTATCAGAAAAGGCGAAAAAGTCTACGTGATAGAACTGACAGGACGCTCCGGAGCCACTGGCCTCTCTGAACTGACGGGCATATATTATAACCTGGATTATTATGAGATGATCGTGCGCCTGGCCATGGGAGAGGACCTGGCCGCCTGGTTTGACGAACCGGCAGAAAAGACGGCTGTTCTGACTCATACGATGCTGTCTGACCGGGAAGGAACGCTGCGGAAAATATGGAATGAAAACCGGGAAACGAAAGGCGTGAAAGAGCTCTCCTTTAATGTGAAGCCGGGAGATTCCGTCCATCCCTATACGAACGGACGGGACCGGATCGGTCAGGTGATCCTGGCGGGAGAAAGTCTGCCCTGGTGCGAGCGGCGGCTGAAGGATATTCTGAATCATATCCGCCTGGAGCTGGAGGGAGACCTGCCCCTTGGCCGGACGCCGATTCAGCCCCTGGAGCATTTGGGCGGAGAAAACAGACTTTATATGAAGCGGGAGGATCTGCTGCCCTTTTCCTTCGGCGGGAATAAAGTCCGTTTTGCTCAGGCGTTTCTGGAGGATATGAGCCGGAAGCAATGCGACGCCATGATCATATACGGCGGCTACCATTCCAATCTGTGCCGGATTCTGGCGGCGGCCTGCGCGGGGAAAGGAATTCCGTGCAGCATGATCCACAATGTGGACGATGCTGATCCGGAGAAGGAGAGCAGCAACGCGCGTTTGATTCGGGCTTCCGGCGTGCGGGAATACCGTTGTCATAAGGCGGATATCGCCGCTGTTGTGCAGCGGGCCATGGAGGATTTTGAAAAAGCGGGACGGAAGCCCTACTATATTTATGGAAATATCTATGGCGAGGGGAATGCGGCGGTGCCCATGAGGGCATATGCTGATGTGTACCGGGAGATCCTGGATCAGGAGCAGGAGATGGGCGTTCATTTCGACTATATCTTCCTGGCTTCCAGCACCAATACCACCCAGTCGGGACTGCTGGCCGGGCATCTGGAAGCGGGAGATGAGCGGAGAATCGTAGGCATTTCCGTGACGAGAAAGGCGAAGCGTGCCGTCGAAGTCATCCGGAAGAATCTGCGCGAATATCAGGAAAAGACGGGAACTGCCTATAACGTCTGCGCCGATCCGGAAATCCTTCTGGAGGATCGGTATCTGTCCGGAGGCTATGGCCTGTGGGATGAAAACATACTGGAGACTATTCGCCGGGTGTATGAGCAGGAGGGGATCGGTCTGGATCCCACTTATACAGGCAAGGCGTTCCGGGGAATGGAGGAATACCTGCAGGACCATGGCGTTACAGGAAAAAATGTGCTGTTTCTGCATACGGGAGGCCTGCCGCTGTTTTTTGACATTCTGCCGGAACTGCAGGCAGAGAAAACGGAGGAACTATGAAAAAGATAGCAATTCTGCAGTCCAATTATATCCCCTGGAAAGGATATTTCGACATTATCAATCTGGTGGACGAGTTTATTCTTTATGATGACATGCAATACACCAGAAGGGACTGGAGGAACAGGAATAAGATCAAGACGCCGGACGGCCTGAAGTGGCTGACGATCCCGGTGGTCAATAAGGGAAAATTTTTTCAGAAAATCAACGAGACTCAGGTGCAGAACTCCGAATGGTGCCATGACCACTGGCGGGCCCTTTCCCTGAACTATGCCCGGGCGCCGTATTTCCGGCAGTATGCGGAGCGGCTTGAAGAGCTGTACCGGCAGTGCGAGCAGGAGACGTATCTGAGCAAGATCAATTACCGCTTCCTGACGGCGATCTGCGAAATGCTGGATATTCATACGAAAATCACCTGGTCGTCGGACTATGAGCTGGCGGAGGGAAAGACGGAACGGCTGGTAGGGCTGTGCCGCTCGGCCGGAGGAAGCGAATATCTGTCCGGGCCGGCGGCGAAGGACTATATCGTGGATTCCCTGTTTGAAGAGGCGGGCATCACGCTGAAGTACATGGATTACTCCGGCTATCCGGAATATCCGCAGCAGTTCGGCGCTTTCGAGCATGGCGTGACCGTGCTCGATCTGCTGTTTAATACCGGACCGGACGCGCGAAAATACATGAAAAGCTAAGAAAAGGTTGAATATTTCGTCAGGTTGTGAGAAAATGCTATGAATGAGCGAAAGAATAAAAGGGGAGTCACCCTCCCCCTGCTGATACTGCTTCACGGGAGCCTGCTGTTTTCATCACTGAGCGGCGTCTGCTCCAAGATGGCGGCCCGGCAGCCGCTTCTGTCCGGGCCGTTTTTCTTCTGGTATGGCCTGGTACTGGTGATCATGTTCGGCTATGCGCTGGTATGGCAGCAGGTTTTGAAAAGAATGCCTCTGACGGTGGCCTATGCCAACCGTCCGGTGAGCCTGATCTGGGGAATGCTCTGGGGCAGTCTGATCTTTCAGGAAAGGATCACCTGGAATATGATTCTGGGTGCAGGTGTGATCGCTGTCGGGATCTGCCTGGTGGTGACATCGGATGAGTAATTTTGGGGCGGGCGTCTGCACCCTGCTGGTATCCGTGCTGATTTCGGCAGTGTCCCAGATTATGCTGAAAAAAGCGGCGGACAGAAAATATGAAAACAGGCTCCGGGAATATCTGAATCCGCTGGTCATCGCCGCGTACGGACTTTTTTTCATCTCGACCATACTGACCATGCTGGCTCTGCGGTATGTGCCGCTGTCCCTGCAGCCGATTCTGGAATCTGCCGGATATATCTATGTGTCGGTGATGGGCTATTTTCTGCTGAAGGAGCGGTTCAGCCGGAGAAAGCTGCTGGGCCTGGCGCTGATTTTGCTGGGAATATTCATTTATTCCGTGAATATCGCAGGATAAAAGGAGAAAATACATGTTAGTTTCAATCGTGATCCCGTGCTACAATTCGGAGCATACCATCGGAGAGGTTGTGGATCTCTGTATGGAAGAATTCGATAAGATGGACGGCTATGAGTGTGAAATGATTCTGGTCAACGATTTTTCCCGGGACGGCACCTTTGAAGCCATCCGGCGGGCAGCAGAAAAATATCCGAACGTGACGGGGATCAGCCTGGCCAAAAATTTCGGACAGCACGCGGCGATCATGGCGGGGCTGCATTACGTCAGAGGCGAACTGGTGGTGGGTATGGACGACGACATGCAGAACCATCCGTCCCAGATCCGGCAGTTTCTGGAAAAGGAAAAGGAAGGCTATGACGTGGTGTTCGGCGTGTTCCAGGAGCGGAAGTTCGGCTTTATGAAAAATCTGACCGGAGCAGTCAGCCGTTTTCTGCTGTGGCATTTGCTGGAGCGGCCCAAGGGTATTCAGATGAGCAGCTTCTGGCTGGCCAGACGGTATGTGATCGAGAAGGTAAAAGAGTACGAGGGCAACAATGCGTTTATTCAGCTCCTGTTCTTCCGGACGACGCATAATATGGCCAATATTGAGATTGAACATTATGAGAGAGAAGTGGGCCAGTCCAATTACACTTTCCGAAAGGGCCTGAAGCTCTTTATGTCTTTTATGAATTATTCCACCATTCCCCTGCGGCTGTCCACGGTATTCGGCGTGCTGTTTTCCATGGCCGGCTTTATCGCGGCTCTGGTGGTGCTGATTCACAAGCTGGTGGATCCGTCCGTGGCTGTGGGCTGGTCCTCCCTGATGTGCGCCATGCTGATCCTGTTCGGCATTGTGTTCCTGATGCTGGGGATTCTGGGAGAATACGTGGGTAAGCTGATTCTGACCAGCAGCAAAACGCCGCAGTATGTGATCCGGGATATCGTAAACGAGGAACGGAAAACAGAAGAAAAAACAGTGAGTAAAGATACAGAAGGAAAAGACGATGATTGATTTCAACAGGCCGCCCTACGTGGGGAAAGAGCTGGAATATATTGCGGAAGCCGTACGGGAAAACAAAATCTGCGGGGACGGAAAGTTTACAAAGATGTGTTCTGCCTGGATGCAGGAAAACCTTCACACGAAATACAGCCTGCTGACCACCTCCTGCACCCATGCCCTGGAAATGGCCGCCTATCTGGCGGATATTCAGCCGGGAGACGAAGTGATTATGCCCGCCTATACCTTTGTGTCCACAGCGGACGCCTTTGTGCTGCGGGGAGCCAGAATCGTTTTCGTGGATATCCGGCCGGATACCATGAATATAGACGAACGGCTGATCGAAGCTGCGGTTACGGAGAAAACCCGGGCGATTGTGCCGGTACACTATGCCGGAATTTCCTGCGAAATGGATACGATTCTGGCGATTGCCGCCCGGCATGGCCTGAAGGTCATCGAGGACGCGGCCCAGGGGGTACATGCCTGGTATAAGGGCAGGGCCCTGGGCACTCTGGGAGATTTCGGCTGCTTCAGCTTTCATGAGACGAAAAATTATACGATGGGTGAAGGCGGAGCTCTGCTGTTTCAGAAGGAAAAATATCTGGAAAGGGCGGAAATTCTTCGGGAGAAGGGGACGGACAGAAGTAAATTTTTCCGGGGGCAGATTGACAAATATACCTGGGTGGACTTCGGCTCATCTTATCTTCCCAGCGAGCTGAACGCCGCCTATCTCTATGCCCAGCTGGAGGCCTGCGATCAGATCGACGCCCACAGGATGGCGGTCTGGAATTATTACCATGAACACCTGCAGCCATTGGAAGAGAAGGGGCTGCTGGACAGGCCGGTGGTGCCGGCGTACGCGTCTCACAACGCGCACATGTATTACATAAAGGTAAAGGATCTGGATACCAGGAGCCGTCTGATTGCTTTCCTGCGGCAGCATGATATCTGCAGCGTGTTCCATTACATACCGCTGCATTCTTCTAAAGCCGGAAAACGGTTCGGCCGGTTCCATGGGAAGGATGTCTGGACAACCAGAGAGAGCGAACGGCTGCTGCGCCTGCCTATGTATTATTCTCTGAGCATGGAGGACGCCGCACGTGTGGTGAATACCATAAAAGAATTTCCGGATTTTCGATAAATGCGGACCGACGGAAGGAGTAAAGTCATGGCACAGAATGCCCTGGTTCGGTTTCTGAAAAAATGTAAGCCCTATACGATACTGAAGGGGCTGCGCTATCTGCGCCACTACGGCGTAAAGGAGTTCTTCGTGCGGCTGCAGGAGCGGATAGAGCCGGAAGAGGTTCCCTACGGCCCCTGGTATGAGCAGCACCGGGCGACGGAAGAGACGCTGGAAAAACAGAGAAAAAAGAAATGG
>DVJR01000025.1 GCA_018716575.1 Candidatus Scatomonas merdavium
AAAAGCTTTTCAAATGACCGAATTTCTGTTATTATGCAAGCTGACAATCCGGGAAAGGAGATGCAGATTTGAATTTCAGCCGGGAACGTATTCAAAATAAAGTAAAAACTCTTCGATTGGAATCAGGAGACCGGGGAATTGCGGCAGGCGTTATGGCGGCCAGAATCTTTCTGTATGCGCTTATAGCTGCTGTTATCATTCTGATCTGTCTGGCGGCGGGAGCTTATACGGGAATTATCGACAGCGCGCCGGACGTATCCGATGTGAATATTATGCCTATGGGTTACGCTACTTTCATATATGATTCAGACGGTAATCAGATTGAGCAGCTGAATTCCGCAGAGGGAAATCGAGTATCCGTTTCCATTGATGAAATTCCTCTGGATATGCAGCATGCTATTGTGGCCATAGAGGATTCCCGTTTCTATGAGCACAATGGCGTGGATCCTCAGGGTATGCTCCGGGCGGTTCTGGTTGCCCTGCAGAGTGGCTTTCAGCGGACAGAGGGCGCCAGTACGATCACGCAGCAGCTTCTGAAAAACAATGTTTTCACGGGGTGGACGGAAGAAAGTACGATGGATTCCATCGTGAGAAAGATACAGGAGCAATATCTGGCCGTGGAGCTGGAAGCGTATCTGACGGAGCAGGGAGAGGATGCCAAAAGTGTTATACTGGAGAACTATCTCAATACGGTGAATTTCGGAGCCGGTGCCTATGGAGTGCAGACGGCGGCCCAGACGTATTTCGGAAAAGACTGCGAGGATCTTACACTGTCGGAATGCGCGGTTCTGGCGGCGATTCCACAGAATCCCTCCAGGTGGAACCCGATATCCCATCCGGAAGAGAATGCAGAGCGCCGGGAAACTGTGCTGCGTTATATGGAGGAGCAGGGATACATTACCGAAGAAGAGATGGAAGAGGCTCTGGCAGACGATGTCTATTCCCGCATACAGGCCAACGCGTCTCAGCAGACGGAAAGCCAGCCGTATTCCTATTTTGTGGATGCGGTGATTGAGGAAGTACAGAATGATCTGATGGAACAGCTGGGCTATACGGAGATTCAGGCGTCCAACGCCATCTACAGCGGCGGCCTGCGGATTTATACGACCCAGGATTCGCAGATTCAGGCGATTATGGACGAGGAATTCCAGAATGAAGAGAACTATCCGGGAACGGTTTCCTATGAGCTGGACTGGGCGCTGACGGTAGAGCAGGCGGGTGGCACGCAGCAGAACTACAGCAGGGAGATGCTTCAGCTATACTTCCGGAACAGCGATTCCTCTTTTGACCTGCTGTTTGACAGCCAGGAGGAGGCGCAGAGCTATGTCGATCAGTACAAGGCGGCTATACTGCAGGAGGGCGACACTATCGTGGCCGAGCGGATCAGCTTTTCTCCGCAGCCGCAGGCGTCTATGACGGTAATTGATCAGTCCACCGGACAGGTAAAGGGAATCGTGGGAGGCCGCGGAGAGAAAACGGCCAGCCTGACGCTGAACCGGGCTACTGATACAACGCGGCAGCCGGGCTCTACCTTTAAGATACTCTCCACCTACGGACCTGCGTTGGAAGAAGGAGAGATTACTCTTGCCACGCAGATAGAGGATGAGGAATATTACTATGAAAACGGCACGCCTCTTCACAATGACGACGGGGAGTATCACGGCATGGTTTCCGTGCGGGAGGCGATCCAGAATTCTTACAATATACCGGCAGTCAAGGTGCTGACAGAGATCACGCCCCAGACAGGATACGACTATCTGCTCCGGCTGGGCTTTACGTCTCTGGATCCGGAGTCGGATGTGATTCAGCCTCTGGCCATCGGCGGCATTACCAACGGTGTCAGCAATCTGGAGCTGACGGCGGCTTACGCGGCGATTGCCAACGGCGGCGTATACATAGAGCCTACCTTCTATACGACTGTGACGGATCAGGACGGGAATGTGCTCCTGGAGAGCAATTCACAGGAGACCCGCGTATTCAAGGAAAGCACGGCCTACCTTCTGACCAGCGCCATGGAGAGTGTTATTTCCGAGGGAACCGGACGGGGCTATCAGCTGGACGATATGACGGTGGCCGGAAAGACAGGTACGACTAATGATTATTACGACCTGAACTTTGTGGGGTACACGCCCTATTATACAGCGGCTATCTGGGTGGGATACGATCTGAATACGGAAGTATCCGCCGAGTCCCGCAGCATCCGCCAGATTCTCTGGACGAATGTGATGAATCGTATTCATGAGGAACTGGGGCTTGAAAATCAGGAGTTTGAACAGCCCTCTTCGGTGGTGAGCCGCAGAATCTGCTCGGAGAGCGGACTGCTTGCCGGAATCGGCTGCGATGCCACGACGGAGTATTTCGAGGTATCCACGGCGCCGACCAGACGCTGTACAGAGCATATACCGATTCTGGGTCCCATTATTTCGGCTATTACCGGGGATGACGACGAGGAGGATTCGGCGGCAGATCAGGGGAATACCTCTGATACAGATCCGGACAGCGGAACAGGAACAGATCAGGGAAACGATGCAAATACGGACGGGAATAATGCTTCCGGCGGGACAGGCGGTGCTTCCGGTGAAACCGGGGGAAATACTTCCGGCGGAACCGGGGGAAATACTTCCGGTACGGATAATAGTGAGGATAATGCCTCTGGCGGAACAACGTCTCCGCAGTCAGACGGCTGAGAGCGGCGTAAAAAATCCTCCTGGAATCAGGCTTTTGCAGGCCTGAATTTCCGGGAGGATTTTTCATGTTCTTTTGGAAAACGAAATTCAGAAATGTGCAGCGTCCGGGTCCGCGTCAGCCGTTTCCACGTTTCTGGTGGCTGTCACGTCGCTTCCCAGGCCCAGAACATCGAAAAGCAGGATGTCGCCTGCGTGTACCGGAGCCTTTACCTTTATTTTCCGGATTTCCGCCATGACGTCGAAGATGCGCGCTTTCGGAACCGGCCGGGTGAGGCGGACGCTGCACAGGGGCATGGAGCCGCCTTCCACCAGAACGGAGGAAGCGATGGTACGGACGGGATGGCGGATTTCCTGCTCCACGTATTCCGTGCCTTTGAGGCATTTGTTTCCGCTGACGGAAGAGATATCGTTCTCACTGTACGAAACGCTGATTTCGCAGCCGTTGGGGCAGAGAATGCAGGTAAAAGTTCTATTCATCGCCGGTCACCACCTTTATGTCAGAGTCAGAGAACAGTTTCGAAGCCGGCAGGGAGAGGTGCTCCATCTCGGCCGGAAGAAGCCGCGGATATTTTTTCTTCAGAATACAGCAGCCGTCCTGCCAGACCTCCACGGAACCGCCGCGCATGGGTTTTCTGGGGCGGAAGAAGAGCGTTACATCCTGTTTTCCCGTGATTTTCTGTGGCACAGTGTAGCCGATGCCGCCCTCCGTTCTGATTGAAATTTTTGCCGGAGAAAGTTTACCATGCAGAAAAGCCGTGACGGCGTCCGCCAGGCGTTCCGCCTCCAGCGAGACGTAATCCACCAGGTCGTGGACGTGCAGAACGTTGCCGGCGGCAAAGATGCCGGGGACGCTGGTCTGGTAAAATTCATCCACCACGGCGCCCTTTGTCCGGGGGTCCAGCTCCACGCCGGCCATCAGGGACAGCTCATTTTCCGGAATCAGTCCCACCGAAAGGATCAGCGTATCACAGGGGTATTCCTTTTCCGTGCCCGGAATCGGGTTCCGGTTCTCATCTACGCGGCTCACCTCTACCGCTTCCAGCCGGCTGCTGCCCTTTATTTTCGTTACCGTATGGTTCAGGTACAGCGGGATTCCGTAATCGTTCAGACACTGTTCGATATTTCTCGGAAGGCCGCTGGCGTAGGACTGTATCTCAAATACGGCGTCCACCTTCGCGCCCTCCAGCGTCAGCCGTCTTGCCATAATCATGCCGATGTCGCCGGAGCCCAGGATGACGGCCCGCCGGCCGATCATTTTATTCTTCAGGTTGATATAGGCCTGGGCGGTTCCGGCGGTGAACACGCCGGAAGGCCGCTCTCCGGGGATGGAAAGTGCGCCCCTGGTTCTCTCCCGGCAGCCCATGGCGAGTATGACGGCGTCCGCCTGATATTGAACCAGGCCTGCTCTGGAGACAGCAGTCACTGTTTTATCGTGTTCCAGACTGATTACGGTCGTATCTGTATTCAAAGGGATTTTCATTTCCCGGGCTTCGTTGATAAAGCGCTGGGCATATTCAGGTCCGGAGAGGGTCTCTCCGAATCTGGTGAGGCCGAAGCCGTCGTGGATGCACTGGCGCAGGATTCCGCCCGGCCAGTGTTCACGCTCAAGGATCAGAAGATCGTCGATTCCGTTTTTCTTAAGCCGTACCGCGGCGGCCAGGCCGCCGGGGCCTCCGCCGATGATAACCGCCTGCTTCCGTACTGGTTTCATGAGCTGCGCACCTCCCCTGTGAATATGTAGGAACCTTGCCGTTCATAGGTCAGAGCTTCCGGAGGAATGCCTTTTTCCTTCATGAGCAGTTCCGTTATTCTTGTCTGGCAGTATCCGCCCTGGCAGCGCCCCATCATGGCGCGGCAGCGGTATTTGACGCCTGTGACGGTTGTGGCTCCCAGGGGTCCGTTTATAGCTTGCAGGACTTCCGCCTTCGTGATGGTTTCGCAGCGGCAGACGATTTCTCCGTAGTCGGGATTTTTCCGGATAAGCCGCGCCTGCTCCCCGGGAGATTTGTCCTGAAATGTGGGGAAGCGTCGCCGTATGGGCTTAAAATCGGGATTTGTCTGCAGATCCTCTGCTTCCGCCATCAGCCGGATCACTTCCCGGGCGATGGGTACGGCGCTGGTAAGCCCCGGGGATTCGATACCCACCAGATTTATCGCGTGGGGCGCGATATCGGCCCGCCGTTCGATGATGAAATCGTGATAGCCGCCTTCTTCCTTCGAGGACAGCTTCGGGCGGATTCCCGCAAAGCTGCGGATAAAATATTCCTGCTTCAGATACGGAAAAATTCTGCTGCCGTCCCGGATCAGCATGTCCATGATGCTGCGGGTGGTGGAATAATCCCCGCGGTCAGAAATATATTCCGTGCTGGGGCCAACCAGGATATTTCCGTCCAGCGTGGGCGTCAGATGAATACCCAGGCCGCCAGTCCTGTAATTGGGCACGGGATAGACGGGAAGGGGAAGAAAATCCCGGAGCTTTTTGTCCAGCACAAAGTATTCGCCGCGGCAGGGGTGCAGCGTATAATCCTCTATGCCGAGCATGGCTGAGATCCTGTCGGAGCCAAGTCCCGCGCAGTTGATGATCCAGCGGCTCCGGAAAACGCCGTTTCTGGTATAGACGGTATAGTTTTCGTCCGGGCCGGAGGCGATGCCGGTCACTTCGCTGCCGCAGAAAAATTCCACTCCGTTTTCCGCCGCATTTTCGGCCATTCCGAAGGTGAACTGGAAGGGACTTAAAATGGCCGTGGTCGGAGACCACAGCGCAAAATTGCCTTTTATCAGCGGCGCTTTCTGCTGAATGAAATCTTTTCCCACGATTTCCATGCCGCGGATACCGTTTTTCGTGCCCTGTTCCTTCAGGCGTTTCAGCGCTTCCAGATCGTCGTCGGTAAAGCCCACCACCAGCTTTCCGGTGCGACGGTACGGAATATCCAGCTCTTCCGCCACCTGGTCAAAGGTGCGGTTCCCTTCCACACAGAACCGGGCCATGGCCGAGCCAGGAGTATTGTTGTAGCCTGCATGGAGGACTGCCGAATTCCGGTTGCTGGTCTCCATGCAGATGTCCGGCCCTTTTTCCACCACGCAGACGGACAGCCGGTATCTTGAGAGCTCCCGCGCTACGGAACAGCCGATTACGCCTGCGCCTATGATCAGAACGTCATATGTATGAGTCATTATTTCTTTCACCTCAATGTAATAAATGCAGGGAAGGGTTTCTGGGTTGCCAGAGTATTACTGAAGCCGGACGGCTTTCACCAGAAGCATCATGGGGCGGCGCATTTCGTCCTTCATGCCCGGCAGATCCAGCATTTCCGGTGAAGGCATGACCTCTTCCACCACTTCCAGCCGGAATCCGTTCCGGAGCAGTCCCATGAGAATCTGCGTCAGGGTATGGTGCTGCTTTCTGACGGTATGGCCCAGAAAGCTGGTGCTCCGCTCTCCGGGATAATAGTAATTGTCTACAGGCCAGTACCGGGGTGTTCCGTCGTCCCCGTAGATCCAGTCCTCCCGGACGCCCGCCGTGAATACGGGATGTTCGATGTTGAACAGAAAGATGCCGGAGGGCTTCAGGGTTTTGTGAACATTCCGGTATACTGCTTCCAGATCTTCAATATAATGCAGGGCCAGATTGGATACTGCAAGATCAAAGGTCTCTTCCGGATATTCATAAGTATCTATCCCGCAGACCCGGTAGGTAATGTTGTCGCCCGGGTTTCGCTTTCGCGCTTCCCGGATCATTTTCTCGCTCAGGTCGATACCCAGCACGTCGGCCGCGCCCTGCTCCGCCGCGTACCGGCAGTGCCAGCCATAGCCGCATCCCAGATCCAGTACGTGTTTCCCTGCAAGCTCCGGAAAAAGCGGCCCCAGCTGATGCCATTCGCCTGCGGCGGAGAGACCGCCGCGGCTGCGGTCCATCCGGGAGTAGGACCGGAAGAATGATTCGTCGTCGTAGATATTGGTCATTGGAAAAGTTCCTTTCTGTGTCGG
>DVJR01000026.1 GCA_018716575.1 Candidatus Scatomonas merdavium
AAAGTAAAGGATCTGGATACCAGGAGCCGTCTGATCATTTTCCTGCGGCAGCATGAGATCTGCAGCGTGTTCCACTACATACCGCTGCACACGTCCCGGGCAGGGAAAAAATTTGGCCGTTTCCACGGCGAGGACGTCTGGACCACCCGGGAGAGCGAACGGCTGCTGCGCCTGCCCATGTATTATTCTCTGACCCTGGAGGACGCCGCCCGTGTGGTGGATACCATAAAAGAATTTCCGGATTTTCAATAAATGCGGACCGACGGAAGGAGTAAAGTCATGGCACAGAATGCCCTGGTTCGGTTTCTGAAAAAATGCAGACCCTATACGATACTGAAGGGCCTGCGTTATCTGCGCCACTACGGCGTGAAAGAGTTTTTCGTGCGGCTGCAGGAGCGGATAGAGCCGGAAGAGGTTCCCTACGGCCCCTGGTATGAGCAGCACCGGGCGACGGAAGAGACGCTGGAAAAACAGAGAAAAAAGAAATGGAACAGCCCGGTCCTGATCAGCCTGGCGGTGCCCGCCTACCGGACGCCGGAGCGTTTCCTGCGGGAAATGCTGGATTCCCTGGCAGCCCAGACCTATCCGCACTGGGAGCTGTGCGTGGCGAACGCCAGCCCCGGGGATGAAAGGATGGCCGCCGTGCTGGCAGAGTACGCCGGGAGAAAAGAACTGGCAGGAAAAATCCGCGTGCGGAATCTGGAAGAAAATCTGGGGATTTCCGAAAACACCAACGCAGCCTTTGCCATGGCCTCCGGCGCTTACGTGGGCCTTCTGGACCACGACGATCTGCTGGCTCCGGACGCTCTGTATGAGGTGGCCCTGCGGATACAGGAGGGTGCGGATCTGATCTATACGGATGAGGACAAGGTGACCGCAGACGGTCAGGAGCACTACCAGCCTCATTTCAAGCCGGACTTCAATCTGGACCTGCTGCGGTCCAACAATTACATCTGCCATTTTCTGGTGGTGAAAAAACAGCTGATCGAAAAGGCCGGCGGCTTCCGAAAGGAATTCGACGGGGCGCAGGATCACGATTTTATTTTCCGCTGCTGCGAACAGGCGGAAAAGATCGCCCATGTGCCGCGGGTGCTGTACCACTGGCGGACCCATCAGGCTTCTACGGCGGACAATCCCGCCAGCAAGCTCTACGCCTATGAAGCGGGCGTGCGCGCCGTGGAGGAACATCTGGCCCGGACCGGAACGAAAGGGACGGTCAGCCAGACGAAGGACTACGGGTTTTACGACGTCCGCTATCCTGTGCAGGGAGAGCCCCTGGTCTCCATCATCATTCCCAACAAAGACCAGGCGGAAACTCTGGAGCAGTGCCTGCGATCCATCCGGGAAAAGTCCACATACCGGAATATTGAGATCCTGATCGTGGAAAACAACAGCGTGGAAGAGCAGACGTTTGCCTGTTACCGGAAGCTGGAGCAGGAAGAGAAGATCCGCATTCTGAACTGGAAAGAGGGCTTCAATTTTTCGGCCATCAACAATTTCGCGGTTCGGGAAGCCAGAGGCGAGTATCTGCTGTTCCTGAACAATGATATCGAAGTGATTACCCCATCGTGGATCGAAGAACTGCTGGGCAACTGCCAGCGTCCGGAGGTGGGCGCTGTCGGCGGCAAGCTCTACTATCCGGACGGAACCATTCAGCATGCCGGAATTATCGTCGGACTGGGCGGAATAGCCGGACATGCGTTTCTGAACATGCCGGGCAGCCGCAGCGGTTATCTGCACAAGGCCTCTATCCAGATGGATTACAGCGCCGTGACGGCGGCCTGCATGATGATAAAGAGAAGCGTATTTGAACAGATTCATGGTTTTGAGGAAAAGCTGACCGTGGCCTTCAACGACGTGGATCTCTGCCTGCGCGTGTGTCAGGCCGGTTATCTGGTGGTCTACAATCCCCATGTGGAAATGTACCACTATGAATCCAAATCCCGCGGGGCAGAGGACAGCAAGGAGAAAGTGCGCCGTTTTCAGAATGAAATCGAGTTCATGCGGACGCGCTGGATCGACCTGCTGAAAAAAGGCGATCCGTATTATAATGAAAATCTGACGCTCAGCAAGTGGAATTATTCCCTGCGGGCGAAGTAAGAAGCAGACGGCGCAAAGCGAAAGCGCCGTGCAGGCAGCCCCGCTGTTCCGTGCGGAGCGGGAAATACATCCAGGTAAGGAGTACATGCAGATGGTAGAAGTCTCTGTCATCATACCCAACTATAACGGCATACAGTATCTGGAAACGTGTCTGGACGCGCTGGAGCGCCAGACGCTTTCAGAGTTCCGGGCCATCCTTGTGGACAACGGCTCCGCTGACGAAAGCGTCAGGCTGGTCCGGGAAAAGTATCCTCAGGTGCAGGTCGTCGCCCTGCCGGAGAACACCGGCTTCAGCGGCGCCGTCAACGCGGGTATCCGGGCGGCGGACACGCCCTATGTGATTCTGCTGAACAATGATACGGAAGTGTTTCCCGAATTTGTGGAAGCCCTTCTGGCAGGCATCCGGGAGCGGCCTCTGGCATTTTCCTGCGCGGCGAAGATGATACAGTACCATGACAGAAGCAGGCTGGACGACGCCGGAAATTATTACAACGCCCTGGGATGGGCTTATGCCAGGGGCAAGGACAAGAGCGCGGACAGCTACGGAAAGCCGGCGCGGATTTTCGCAGCCTGCGCGGGGGCGGCCATCTACCGCGTGGAATACCTGCGGCACACAGGGCTCTTTGACGAAGAGCATTTCGTCTATCTGGAGGATCTGGATCTGGGCTACCGGGCCAGGATCGCCGGTTATGAAAACTGGTATCTTCCGGAGGCCCGTGTTTACCATGTGGGGAGCGGTACCAGCGGCTCCCGCTATAACGAATTTAAGATCCGCTATTCTTCGCGGAACAATATCTATATGATCTGGAAAAACATGCCCCTTTTTCAGTGGATTCTGAATCTGCCGTTCCTGCTGATTGGTTTCGGGGTGAAGCTTCTGTTTTTCTGGAAAAAAGGGTATGGAAAAGAATACGCGGCGGGAATCAAAAACGGCTTTGCCCTTATTCGGAAGCCGGAAAACCGGGGGAAAAAAGTAAAATTCCGGTGGCGGAATCTGAAGAATTACGCGCGCATTCAGGTGGAGCTGTGGGCGAATCTGGTGCGGCGGTTTCTGTGAAAAAATGCTTGCGGAATCTTAAACAAAACCTTAAAAATCATAAATTGGTTGCTCTTTTCTGTGAATTATAGTATTATAGGAAAATGAAAATGGTACAAACTACTGACAGGTGATATACTGTGATCAAAGACAACCAAAAGTATTTTAACCGGATGCATGTGGTAATCGATGCGCTGGTGATTATCGTATCCTACGTGACCGCCTGGCTGCTTCGGTTCCGGACGACGCTGTTCGGCATGCCGGTCCGGACCCTGCCTGTTGATTTTTATATGATGGCGCTGGTCCTGATCATCCCCGGTTATCTGCTTCTATATTATGGATTTAATCTGTACACCCCGAAAAGGGTGCAGGGCAGGCGGCTGGAGCTTGCAAATATTCTGAAGGCAAACACCGTTGGAATTCTGGTGATTATCCTGCTTCTGTATGTGATGCGGCAGGAGCATTTTTCCAGAAGTATGCTGGTGATTTTTTTCGGCCTGAACAGTGTTCTGGATGTAATCGTCCGCAATATCATCCGCTACGGGCTGCGGAAGCTGCGGAAGAAGGGCTTCAACCAGAAGCATATTCTGCTGGTGGGTTACAGCCGCGCTACAGAGGAATATATCGACCGGATTCTGGCTTTTCCGGAGTGGGGATATACCGTCCGCGGAATTTTGGATGACCACGTATCCGCGGGCACCACGTATCGCGGCATCAAGGTTCTGGGAAGAATTGAGAACCTGATGATTATTCTTCCGGAGAACAGACTGGACGAGATCGCTATTACACTGGGACTGAATGAATACTACCGGCTGGAAGAAATTGTGGCGCTCTGTGAAAAATCGGGTGTGCATACGAAGTTTATTCCGGATTATCACAATATTATTCCAACAAAACCCTATACGGAGGATCTCATGGGACTTCCTGTGATCAATATCCGCTATGTGCCTTTGACCAATACTTTCAATGCTATGGTCAAACGGATTATGGATATTATCGGATCCCTGATATGCATCGTGATTTTCTCACCTGTGATGCTGCTGGCGGTAATTGGCATTAAGCTGACATCGCCGGGACCGCTGATTTATAAGCAGACCAGAGTGGGGCTGCACAACAGGAGCTTTGAGATGTATAAGTTCCGCTCTATGGAGGTGCAGAAGCCGGAAGAGGAGAAAAAAGCCTGGACGGTAAAGAATGATCCGCGGGTTACGGGCTTCGGAAAGTTTATGCGGAAGACCAGTATTGACGAGATTCCGCAGCTGTTTAATGTACTGAAGGGGGACATGAGCCTGGTGGGGCCGCGGCCGGAACGGCCGTTTTTCGTGGAAAAATTCAGAGAGGAGATTCCGCGGTATATGGTCAAACATCAGGTGCGGCCCGGCATGACCGGCTGGGCGCAGGTGCACGGCTATCGGGGCGATACTTCGATTCGGAAGCGAATAGACCACGATCTGTATTACATTGAGAACTGGTCGCTGGGGCTGGATTTTAAGATCCTGTTTCTGACCGTATTCCGTGGTTTTGTAAACAAAAATGCATATTAAGGAAGCGCATAGATCAACAGGGGAGTAAGCCAATGGCGAAAAGAAGAAAATCAAGAAGGAACAGAAGAAGAAAGATACTGTTTGCGGTAGAGATCGTTGTTCTGCTGCTGCTGTCGCTGGTGCTGTTTGTAGCCATCTGGGCCACCCAGAGACTTTCGCTCATCAACCGTCAGGACCTGGATGAGGATCGGCTGTTTACGGCAAGCGAGGTAAACGGCGGCGCGGCGGAAGGCGGAACAGGCACAACGAGTAATCTGTCGGGCGTGGAGCTGATTGCCCTGGTGGGCCTGGATACCCGCGAAGGGGAAGAGGCTATGAACAGCGATACGATGATCATCGCCTGCCTGAACCACAATGAAAAGACGATCAAGCTGGTCTCCGTATACCGGGATACCTACCTGAATATCGGAGAGGATTACTATGGGAATCCCAATTCTTATACGAAGGCCAATGCGGCGTATAATCTGGGAGGACCCGAGCAGTTTCTGTCCATGCTGAATCTGAATCTGGATCTGAATATTACAGAATACGTGACAGTTGATTTTACAGCATTGACAAAAACTATTGATCTGCTGGGCGGCATTGATATCGATCTGACCCGGGAGGAGGTTATTCATATTAATAACTATAACCGCGGAGATGATGAGGCCACCGGAACGGCGGAAGCATCAGGCGTGGAATATGAAGCGCTGGAGGTGCCTCCGGAGGAAGAATCCGGAACCGGTATTACCCACACATACCATCTGAACGGAAGCCAGGCGGTTTCCTATGCCAGAATCCGCTACACGGCGGGCAACGATTTCCGGCGTGCGAGCCGTCAGCGTCTGGTGCTGGCCAAGATCATGGAAAAAGCCCAGGGAGCGGATCTGGGAACCCTGGACGCCATATTGGGCGAGGTGCTGCCGCTGGTGACCACCAATCTGCAGAATACGCAGATTATTTCCATGGTACAGCCTTTGCTGACCTATTCTCTGACGGAGGACAGCCAGACAGGCTTCCCGTTTGTGCTGATCACCGATTCGGGCGGTGAGCTGACAGGAGAGGACTGTATTATTCCGGTAACTCTGGAATATAATGTGCAGCGGCTCCATGAGTTCCTGTTCCCGGGAGAGAGCTATACCCCGTCTTCGACGGTGCAGGAATACAGCGCGGAAATAGAATATGAGACGGGCTACAGCGAAGAGGATATCGAGGATATTTCCAGTATCGACTGGGGCGCCAACCTGTCGCAGTGGACCGGGGAGTAAACGGGATGCGGCAGATAAAACAAAATGACGGGTATTGAGAAGTTATGGAAAAATTTACAATAGACATTTTGATACCGACCTACAGGCCAGGCGCGGAGACAGCAGAGCTGCTCCGGCGCCTGGCTAATCAGGTTTATCCGGTTCATCAGCTGCTGATTGTGAACACAGAAGAAAAGTACTGGAGTCCGGAGCTGGAGAAGGCGTATCCCGGATGTCAGGTGCGCCATATCAGGAGGGAAGAGTTTGATCACGGCGGAACCCGGGACTGGATGGCCCAGCAGTCCGCGGCGGATATTCTGCTCTTTATGACGCAGGATGCGCTGCCTGCTGATAACCGGCTGGTGAGCCGGCTGACGGCTATGTTTGCCGATCCGCAGGTAAAGGCGGCCTACGCGCGGCAGCTGCCCCGAAAGAACTGCAGCCTGCTGGAGAGCTACACCAGAAGGTTTAACTATCCTCCGGAAAGCGCTATCAAAAGCCGGGAAGATCTGCCGGAGCTGGGAATTAAAACTTTCTTCTGCTCCAATGTCTGCGCTGCCTATGAAAGGAAGACCTACATGGAACTGGGCGGTTTTCCGGAACGAACGGGGTTTAATGAAGATATGATCTATGCCGGACACCTGGTTGAAGCCGGATACAGTATCGCCTATGTGGCCGAAGCCCAGGTGTATCATTCTCATAACTACAGCGGACGCCAGCAGTTTCACCGGAATTTTGACCTGGCGGTATCTCAGGCGCAGCATCCGGAAGTCTTTGAGAAATATCCCTCAGAGGGAGAAGGAATCCGGCTGGTGAAGGAAACGGCAAAGTATGTGTGCAAAATCAGAAAGCCCTGGCTTTTGTTCCCGCTGGTGTGGCAGAGCGGGTGCAAGTACGCGGGGTACTGGCTGGGGAAGAGGTATGAGAAGCTGCCGGGGTGGATGGTAAAGAAGCATTTCTAAATATAGAAGAGGTTGCCCGGGTATATATTCAAGGCAAAGATATAATTTCGAAAATGGAGGAAAGATAAATGGAAACTCAAAAAACAATTTTGTATGTTGTAGTGCCTTGTTATAATGAAGAAGAGGTATTACCAGAAACTTCCAAACAATTGAGAGAAAAATACCTTGAGCTGAAAGAACAGATTTCTCCTTTGAGTAGAATTGTCTTTGTCAATGATGGATCCAAAGATAAGACTTGGGAAATTATATGTAAATTACATGAAGAAGATCCCTGCTTTTCAGGAATAAATTTAAGCAGAAACAGAGGACATCAGAATGCTTTACTTGCTGGTTTGATGACAGTTAAAAAATATTGTGACGTTGCTATTTCCATGGACGCAGATTTGCAGGATGATATCAACGCAATAAATGAAATGTTGAATAAGTATGAAAAAGAAGGTTGTGATATAGTTTACGGTGTGAGAAGGAAGAGAAATAAAGATACATTTTTTAAAAGGTTTACAGCTGAAAGTTTTTATAAATTTATGAATACTATGGGGGCAAATACAGTTTATAATCATGCGGACTACCGTCTGATGAGCAAAAGAGCCTTAGAAGGACTGTCTGAATTTCATGAAGTGAATCTTTTTTTAAGGGGCATCGTACCGATGATCGGATATAAAACGGATGCCGTTTATTATGAAAGAAAAGAACGCTTTGCCGGAGAAAGTAAATATCCTTTAAAGAAAATGCTAAGTTTTGCAATGGAAGGAATTACTTCTCTGAGCGTTAAACCGATTCGGTGGATTAGTTTTATTGGTTTGGGTGTATTTTTGGTAAGTATTATCATGCTGATCTGGAGTGTAGTTGGTTACTTCCGGGGGCTTACAATTCCAGGATGGGCCAGCTTAATGGTTTCCATATGGGGAATTGGAGGCTTAGTACTATTAGCGCTGGGAATAGTAGGAGAATATATCGGGAAAATATATCTTGAGACCAAGGGACGGCCGAGATATATCGTTGACGAATTTTTGGAAGAGAAAAGAGATGAATACAACGAAAAGGAAACTTGAAGTAATTATATCGAACAAGGAGAATTTTCATGAGACA
>DVJR01000027.1 GCA_018716575.1 Candidatus Scatomonas merdavium
GGCGTCAGAAGCTTAAGGGAGCTGGCGGATTACTGCCGGGACGGAGGCCTGCCGGAGAAAGGGAATTCCGGGGAAAAAGACCAGAGAGGCTTCCGGAGCGGATGGGAGAAGTCCAGGCAGGAGCAAGGAGAAAAGGGAGTCGGAGAACATGGAGGAGAGCCGGGCGACTGTATCTCCGGCAGTTTTCCGGAATATCCGGTGGATTTCGGGGATATCCGGGGTCAGGCGGCTGTCAAGCGGGCGGCTGTCATTGCGGCGGCCGGCTTTCATAATCTGCTGCTTTCCGGCCCTCCGGGCTCCGGGAAATCCATGGCAGCCCGGCGAATGCCGACGATTCTTCCCCCCATGAGCCGGGAGGAGAGCTTTGAGGTATCCAAAATTTACAGTGTGGCGGGGCTGCTTTCCGGAGAGCGGCCTCTGATCCGGACAAGACCCTACCGGGCTCCCCACTATACGCTGACGCCCCAGGCTCTCTGCGGCGGAGGAAGGGTGCCCGGGCCGGGAGAGATTACCCTGGCCCACAGAGGCGTGCTGTTCCTGGACGAGCTGCCGGAAATGTCCGGGCGGACTATGGAGATGCTGCGCCAGCCGCTGGAAGAACGGCGGATTGTCTTATCGAGGATACACGGCACCTACAGCTTTCCTGCCAGCTTTCTGCTGGTGGCGGCAATGAATAACTGCCCCTGCGGCTACTATCCGGATACGGGGCGCTGTACCTGTACGCCAGGAGAGATTCTGTCTTACCGGCAGCGGGTCAGCCAGGCGCTGCTGGACCGGATCGATCTTCATGTGGAAACCTCGGCTGCCGATTACCGGGAACTGAGCCGCCGGGAGGAGGCGGGGGAGACTTCCGCATCCATGCGGCGTCAGGTAGAGATGGCCTGTGCCGCACAGAATGAACGCTACAGGGGAACGGATATCACGTTTAACAGCGACCTGCAGGCGGGCAGCCTGGACAGATATTGTTCGCTGACGCCGGAGGGGGAGCGCATGCTGGAAAAAGCGTTTCACATTTTCGGAATGAGCGCCAGAGGCTATCACCGGGTTCTGAAGGTGGCCAGAACCATAGCGGATCTGGACGGTGAGGAACTGATTCATGAAGGACACATCAGCGAGGCTGTCTGCTTCCGGAACGGCGAGCGGCCCGCGGCGGCAGAATATTCCTGAATCCGGGGGTATAAAGAGATGGAGAGAGCTGTATATTATGATAGAAAGCAGCCCGGCTATCCGCCCCGGCTGCTGGAACTGGAGAGGATGCCGGCGGGTCTCTATGTGATCGGGACTCTGCCGGAGCCGGCGGACAAAAGTGTGGCTATTGTAGGGGCCCGGTCCTGCAGCGACTACGGAAGAAAAGAGGCGGTGCGGTTTGCCCGTGAACTGGCAAAGAACGGCGTGCAGATCATCAGCGGTCTGGCTTACGGAATCGATGCCTGGGCCCACTGGGGAGCGCTGGAGGGCGGAGGCCGAACCTTTGCTGTGCTTGGCAGCGGGGCGGATGTCTGCTATCCCCGTGCAAATTATCCGCTTTACAGGCGGATTATCCGGGAAGGAGGAGGGATTCTGTCAGAATTTGCTCCCGGTTCTCCGCCGGCAGCCTGGCATTTCCCTCTGCGGAACAGGATAATCAGCGGCCTGGCGGATCTGGTGCTGGTGGTGGAGGCACGAAAGAAAAGCGGCGCGCTGATTACGGTAGACTATGCTCTGGAACAGGGAAAGAGCGTCTATGCCGTACCGGGCCGTCTGGGAGATCCCTTAAGCGAAGGCTGCAATCTGCTGTTGGCGCAGGGAGCAGCTCCGGCCTGTTCGCCGGAACAGCTTCTGGAGGAGCTGGGGATTTCCGCAGCAGCGAAGGACTGTGGCAGCCGGATCCGGGAAACGGAGCGGCTGGAGAAAAATCTGCGGGAGCTCTGCGCACAGCTTCAGGCGGGTCCTGCCGGGCTGGTTAAGCTCCGTGAGGCGTTGGGCTGGGAACTGGGAAAGCTGTCGTCTGCCATAGTGGATTTGCAGCTTCAGGGTTATATTGAGGAGCTTCAGCCGGGAATTTATCGTCTCGTCAGCCGGTAGGCGGCCGCCAAAAGTACAGAAAAAAAGACACGTTTCAGAAAAAAGAGACAGGAAAAGGTACTTGCAAGAAATTTTTTTTTGTTGTATAGTTGACTAAATTTGGTTTATTTCCGCGGGCAGTATGCCCGGAGGACAGTTTATAGAACAGGAATGGGCATAGGCGTCAGGAGGCAGTAAGGTGGCGAAGTATCTGGTAATAGTAGAATCACCGGCAAAGGTTAAGACAGTAAAGAAATTTCTGGGATCGAATTATGAGGTGGCGGCTTCAAACGGGCATGTAAGAGATCTGCCCAAGAGCCAGCTGGGAATTGATGTGGAGCATGACTTCGAGCCGAAGTATATTACGATACGGGGAAAGGGCGAACTCCTGGCCGGGCTTCGGAAATCGGCAAAAAAGGCGGACAAGGTCTATCTGGCTACCGACCCTGACCGGGAGGGCGAAGCGATTTCCTGGCATCTGGCGCAGGCGCTGAAGCTGGAGGAAAAGAAGATGCGCCGCATCACGTTTAATGAGATTACAAAGACGGCTGTGAAGGCTTCACTCAAGGAAGCCAGGGACATTGACATGAATCTGGTGGATGAACAGCAGGCCAGGCGTATGCTGGACCGGATGGTGGGATATGAGATCAGCCCTCTGCTCTGGAAGAAGATCAAGAGGGGCTTAAGTGCCGGACGGGTGCAGTCGGTGGCGCTGCGGATCATCGGGGATCGGGAGGATGAGATCAACGCCTTTATACCAAAGGAATATTGGACGCTGGATGCAGAGTTTCGGATTCCCGGAGAAAAAAAGCATCTGACAGCCCATTTTTACGGAAAAGAGAAAGAAAAGATCAATCTGGAATCCGTGCAGCAGCTGAATCAGATTCTGGAGGAACTGGAGGGATGTACCTTCACAGTGGCCGAGGTCCGTACGGGAGAGCGCGTTAAGAAAGCGCCGCTGCCCTTTACCACCAGTACGCTGCAGCAGGAGGCCGCAAAAGTCCTGAATTTCTCCACGCAGAAGACCATGAGGCTGGCTCAGCAGCTGTATGAGGGCGTTGATCTGAAGAATAACGGTACGGTCGGCCTGATTTCCTATCTGAGAACGGATTCCACCCGTATTTCGGCAGAGGCGGACGCGGCCGCCCGGGAATATATCCGGAGCCAGTATGGCGAACAGTACGCGGCCAAAGGCGACACCACGGAGAATAAGAACAAAAAAGCCCAGGACGCCCATGAGGCGATCCGCCCCACGGACGTGACCAGGACGCCCACGGTGCTGAAGGAGTCTCTGTCCAGAGATCAGTTCCGGCTTTATCAGCTGATCTGGAAGCGGTTTGTGGCCAGCCGCATGGAAGCGGCGAAGTATGAAACCATGTCCGTGCGGATCAAAGGCGGAGAATACTGGTTCACTGTGTCGGCTTCCCGGATCAGCTTCGACGGTTTTATGTCTGTATACGTTCAGGAAGAGGATGAAAAGAAGGACAGCGGCGCCCATCTGAAAAATCTGGAAAAGGACATGGTTCTGACGCTGGGAGAATTTCAGAAGGAGCAGCATTTTACGCAGCCGCCGGCTCATTATACGGAAGCCTCGCTGGTCAAGACCCTGGAAGAGCTGGGTATCGGACGGCCCAGCACCTATGCGCCTACCATTACCACGATTATCAACAGGCGTTACGTCGCCAAGGAAAATAAGAACCTGTATATCACTGAGCTGGGCGAAGTGGTCAACAACATGATGAAGCAGGCGTTCCCCAGCATCGTGGACGTGAATTTCACGGCCAATATGGAAGGGCTTCTGGACTGCGTGGGTGACGGCAAGGTGGCCTGGAAGACGGTGGTGCGGAATTTCTGGCCGGATCTTATTGAATCTGTCCATCAGGCGGAAAAGGATCTGGAGGAAGTGAAGATTGAGGATGAGGTGACGGATGTGATCTGTGACGTCTGTGGCCGCAACATGGTGGTGAAATACGGCCCCCATGGAAAATTCCTGGCCTGTCCCGGCTTTCCGGAATGCCGGAATACCAAGCCATATCTGGAAAAGATCGGCGTAAAATGCCCGAAGTGCGGCGGGGAGATCATTCTGAAAAAGACGAAAAAAGGCCGCCGGTACTATGGATGCGAACATAACCCGGACTGTGACTTTATGTCCTGGCAGAAGCCGTCGGTGGAGAAATGCCCGAAATGCGGCGGTTATATGCTGGAAAAGGGAAATCGACTGGTCTGCGCGGATAAGACCTGCGGGTATGTAAAGACTCCGGACTGACGGAGAGAGCGCTTTGTGAAAACTTTACGGAAGGGCAAAATTCTGTTTTTCCGATTGCTGGTTTCGGGGCAAAGATAAGCTAAGCCCTGCCGGAGTCATCCTAAAATCGGGGCCGGAAAGAGAAAACTCCTTCGTCGGACAGTTCTCTTTCCGGCCCCAACGGCTGATTCCGCCAGGGCAAGTTTATCTAATGCCCCTGCAAAGGCAGTCTCCAAAGCAGCGCGCTCCCTTTCGTGCTGTCTGTTTTCGTGCCACCCGCAAACCGGAATATGTAATAAAAAAGTTTACAAATTGTCTGAAAATACCTTGAAGTTCTGGAAAATACATGATAAACTAATTTCAGGTGCTTAATGAGCCGAAAAAATATGAAAGGAGAGGGAAATGAGCGTACAATTACTGGACAAAACGGGAAAAATCAACAAGCTTTTGCATAATAATAAC
>DVJR01000028.1 GCA_018716575.1 Candidatus Scatomonas merdavium
AGAATCACTGCCTGATAAACCCCTTTCCGAAAGCTTTCCAGCCCTTTCCTCCCGTCCGGAATCAGATCGGCCTCCATGCCTTCCGCCACCAGATAGTCCCTCTCCAGATCGGCAATTAACTCATCATCTTCTATTATCAATATCTTATCCACGCTTTCTCCTTTCAGGCAGCCGGAAATTCCATACAGATTTCCAGCCCATTATTATTTTTCGCATATACCTGCCCCTGATGATCTGTTATAATCCGTTTTACAATGGCAAGTCCCAGCCCGCTCCCCTCGCCGCACCGCGACCGTGACTGATCCAGCCTGCAGAAGCTTTCAAAAATTCTCTCCAGGTCATTTTCACCCACACCCGGCCCATCGTCAGTAAGACTAAGGCAGATCCGCCGTTCCCTCCTCTCTATGCGTATCTGAATCTTTCCCGTCTCTTTCTCACGGACTGCCTGAAACCATCTGCCGGCTCCTTCGCCTGATCCGCCCCTTCCAGTTCTCTCCAGTTTGTATCCCATAGCTCCTCCTGATATGCATAAATCAGATTCTGGGCGGATACTGCGCCATTTCTGTCCCCATACATTTCCTCTATGGGCTGCCAGTAACGTTTCCCGGCTGTATTAATCCATAAAAGCGCCATAAGAAATATCAAAACCAGGGGTACAACAATTATCAGAAAATTGGAAATCACAATTTTTCTCCGTATCGACATTTCCGCTCCTTCATTATTCTTTCCGTCTGTAAAATTCTGTCTATTTTTTATTCACGCCGCTGCAAACATTCCGAAAAAGCCGCGTCAGGCCATATGCTGCTGCTCCGCTGCAGACTCCCACCAGAATTCCTCCCAGAATATCGGAAGGGAAGTGAACATATAAATAAAGTCTGGAAAAAGAAATCAATACAGCAGGGATCAGCGCAAAATACCATCTTCTGACGCCGCCCAGCCATAAGGCCGTAACTGCGGCAAAGGAAGCGCCGGTATGTCCCGATGGGAATGAATAATCCGTTGGCTTTGGAATCAAATCATTTCTTCATCTCACGATTCATGCGTAACAAAACTGCGCGCCCGTGGCTTTGCCGCAGACGCGCATGGGTTATTACTCTCTGTCATTTTTGCATCGTTTTTCTTGTATGTGCAGATTCTCCAGCTGCCATATCAAAACTTTTGCTGAATTGTTTCTATTTTTTTATAGAGATTCAGCCATGTATATGCGCCTTTTATACTGTTCTTTTCATCTTTCTCCGGAATTTTAAAAAATGTCGGACTTCTCACCCCTTCCTTTTTCAATTTATCTTCTACAGCCTGACTTTTTACTACAATATAATCAAGAGAGTTTAAGTACATTTTCAGATATTGATATAACAGCTGCCGGAATATTCCCGGCACATGAATACTATTCGTATATTCCCGCAGATCCTCACGTATGCACATAACGCTCTTCCCCAGCCGCATTCTTCTTAAATATCTGCTTTCTACCCATCCCAGCGGCGAAATCGTATAATACTGATAAATCGGCGCAGCCTCTGCCCCGTCCAGACAGGTTCTGATCTGCCCGTCCAGCGGTTCCAGTAATTTTAAATGTTCATAATAATCGGGAAACAGACTATTTCCCTTTTTAGGGAAAAAAATCCTGATATTTATCTCCAGCATAACACGCCTCCTGAGTTTTCCTTCATCTTAGACGACGTTTTCTGTTCCTTCCATATATCTCATACGCCCCCAGCCAGGAAGCGCTGATCAGAAGGGCATATAAAACAATCAAAGAATGTCCCATAAAATCCATAAACGGGTTATACCAGTCTAAAATCTGTATCACCAGCAGCACAATGCTGCAGATTATGCAGATATGGGCTGCCGCCTTCCTGATCGCTTCCATTATTTTCATATCAGACCCTCCGTGATAAAAATGCCGTCCTGTACTTCGTGTTCCGGCTTATAAGGATGATTGGCCACCTGATCCTGCATGGTCATAAATGAGCAGTGGCCGCCGTCCAGATTATAAGCAGCCCGACATCCGAGCTGTTCAAAGAGAGCCGCCATTTCATCCGGGAACATCCCCCGGGAGCTTTTCTGCCGGCCATCCACTACCAGCAGACAATAATGGCCGGGTTCAAAATAGCCGATGGCAGTTCTCGGGTGGGATTCCATGATATAATCCCATGTCAGGAACGACGTTCTGGCTTTGCCGTTTTCATCCAGCAGGCTCGGTCCGAAAACCCAGCTTTGATAGGCGCCGCTGTCGATTAAAGTCTGTGTATTCAGCTCCTGCGGGCTGTAAATTTTCATGGTTCCGTCCCAGTTCAGTACGCAGGTTTCCATATCCGTAGGTTTCGCGCGGTATATAATGCCATTCCGGATAATTGTTCCGTTATTTTTATGCATGCTGTTACTGTAGGAATCTCCGTTTACCGCCAGAACTGACTTCATTCTCGCCGACATATCCGACAGTTTTTCGGAATACCCCACGCCGTATGTATTCTGAGCGAAGCAGGTCTGCAGACATGTGATGTCTGCCACATAGATATCCGCCAGCACATAAGAAACATTTGTTCCATATTTTTCATGACCGCCTTTTTCTGACCTGTCCAGACGATTCGTCTGATACGACCCGTACGTCAGTTGGACGGATACGTTGGGGCTGGTATAAGAAGTGTCTGTGGAAACGACCTGGTCTGTAAATTTACCGGCGAATTTCTGTCTCCAGTCCGTACTGTCCAGCGAGACCTTCGTGGCGGGCAGTCCGTTCCTGTTGCCGTCCAACAAAGCCTGAAGCTGTTGTTCTCTGCTGCTTTGTCCTGCCGCATTATTCTGCTCTCCGGAAGCTGTGTCCAATGAATTACCTGTGTTTCCTGCCGCCTCAGCCGGCTCATTTCCCGAAGCAGATGCCTGCAGCGTCTGCGCGGCTACTCCTTTCTGCGGAATCATATAATTTACCCCGTAAATTCCTCCCAGCAGAGCCGCCGCAACCGCCAGATCCATGACCAGCGCAAGTATTTTTCTTTTCATCAGCAAACACCGCCTTTTCCAGAGGATGCTGCCCGTTTCCGGAATGCGCTTATTCCGGCCGCCGGCAGCGGCTCACGCCTCCGGCTGTTTTTTTCTTCCAGTTCGTTTTTTCGCTTTTCCGCCCGGAAAATCATTTTTTTCTGAATCGTCCAGCTTAATGCAAACAGTGCGCATTCCGTCAGTATCTTCGCCGGGTATACCGGGAAATGCAAAAGATGCAGAAACATCTGCAGAAACATGCTGTTGAGAAACAGGATCAGAACTGCCAGCAGCAGGTAATCCAACGCGGTTTTTACATTCTGCTTCTCATGGAAGACATAACGGCAGTTCACCATATAATTATAACCGCCGCTGACTGCTCTCGCCGCCACGTTCGCCGCCGCCACGCCTGCTGCTCCTGCCGGAAACAACACAGTGAGCAATACAAACAAGCCATAATCCAGAACAAAGCTTGAAAGCGATGCCGCGGAAAATTTCAGAAGCTGCCTGTAAATCCGAAAAGAGTCTCTGATCTTCCGGAAATGGGAACAGCTATTATCCCTGTCGTGATATATTGTCTGTATCGGCACTTCGACAATCGGTATTTTTCGTCTGGCACAGTTCACTAAAACATTCATCTCATATTCATAACGTTTTCCGTCCACCGACAGCATAAAATCCAGGAGTCCTACGGAAAAAGCTCTGAGTCCGCTCTGCGTATCGGATACTTTTATTCCCGTTGTAAACTGAAATACCCTGCGTGTGATCTGATTGCCGATCCGGGATTTCCAGGGAATATTCCCGTCTATTGTTCTGGTTCCGAGAATCAATGTTCCGGGCTCCGCCGCCGCCCGCATCAGGAGTCTTTCCATGTCTTCCGGGAGATGCTGACCATCTGCGTCCATAATTCCGATCAGCCTGCATTCCCACAGCTCTTCTTTTATATACCGAAGGGCTGTCTTTATCGTTTCCCCCTTTCCTCTGTTCTTTTTATGGCGAAGGACAATACAGATTTCACCCAGTTCCCGGAAAAAATCGGCATATTCCGGATCACTCCCATCATCTACCAGAATAACCTGATTCTCCAGCTCCAGATTTTTTTCTATAATTTCCCTGAGTCCTCTATCCGGATTCAAAGCCGGTATAATGACGATTCTTTCCACTTTATCCCTTCTTTCCTGTTTTCTGTTATTCAGTCTAACGCATAATTCTAAGAAATTCGAAGGGGATTCCTAAACAGATCTTAAACTCTTTCTAAAACTCAAAATACCTTCCGGCAATCAGCGACCAGCGCACAAAAACCGCCTGCTCCATATTCATGGAGCAAACGGTTTTATCTTATATCGTTATTTTGTTTCCGTTATATTGCTCTTATTTCCGGACAATATCATACCATACGAAACATAAAATTATGATTTTGCCTTTTTTCTGAAGCTGACAATCAGCATCGTCATACAAATCCCTCCTGCCACGGCAACGCCGCACCACAAAGCCATATTTGCCGGATCGCCTGTATCAGGACTGCCATTCTGAGACTGGCCCGGTGCCGGATCTGCCGTCAGGCTTCCATTCTGAGTCCCTCCGTTTTGAGTACCTCCATTCTGATTTCCGCCGGTCTGATCTCCATCCTGGCTGCCCGGAAGCGTCGGCGCCGGCGTAGCATCCGGTTCTTCCGTCGGTTTCGGATCCGGCGTTTCCGAAGCCTGCTCCTTTACCGTCACCTGAATTTCCGCCATCAGGCCGTCCGGATTTGTCATTCCTTCTTCCAGCACAAGCTCACCGTACAAGGTATATACGCCCGGCACATCCGCCTGATACTTGCCCGCTTCCCAGTTGACGCTCACTTCTTCTGCTGCTCTGGTCTTATAGGTGATGCCCACTTTTTCCGGCAGGGGCAGCTCTTCAAATGCTGTTCCGGCTTCCGCCTCAATCCCCTCGGGATTGATGATTCCGCCAATTTCCAGCGCCTGCACCGAGATCTCACATTCTGCTGTTTTTCCTCTGTATTCGGCAGTAATCACATCATCTCCCGTCCTGACCGCAAGCAGCGTTCCATCCTCCTGGGGCTGCAGCATCCCGTTTGCAGATGCAAAGGCAATCTCCTGATTATTCATGGTGATCACAGTTCCGTATACATCCGTCGCAGTCACCAGCGGCGTAACCGTATCACCGTAACCGACCGGCCCATCCAGCCGGAGTTCCAGCTTCGTTATGCTCACCTGGCTCATATCCTGGGATACCACGGTAAACGAAGCGCTCCGTTCCCCGCAGAATGCCCGTATTTCGGCGGTACCCTCGCCCTGCATGGTCACAACTCCCGTATCGCTGACCGAAGCGATTTCCGGATCAGAGCTTTCCCATGTGATGTCCACCAGCGCGTCGTCGTTGATCTGGGTCATATAGCTGTCCACAGACGCCTTTTCCCGGAAATCTCCGTATACATCAATCTGCGCGGAGCCGCCCTTTGCCAGATGCAGCGTGCCGTCCTGCATAGCGGCATTCCGCAGATAAATCTCCGTCAGCAGCGGCTTAAATTCATATGCTGCCTCCCCGTTCTGCACGTGAATCGTTCCGTATCCCAGCAGATTGCCTTCTTCGGCAGTCACATAGCCCTTGCCGGCCGCGTTTCCGCCGATGATGTAGTTGACGCCCTGCCGCTCCCAGCTTTCCAGCGTATGGAGATGGCCGGAAATCACGTTTACATTCACATCCGGATTGGCTTCTTTATAAGCGCCCATAACGCCTTCAAACTGCGCGCATTCTTCCGCTGTCATATTGTGCTGTGTATTAAAGTGATCTTCCGTTACGACATGATTGATCACATATACATTCGGCAGCGTATTGGATTCCAGCATTTCCTTCAGATAGCGGTACTGGGTGGGATCGCTGGCCGTCACACTCTGGTTGAACGCAGAGTTCAGCACGATAATCCGCGTCTGTCCATAGTCAAAAGTATAAGTAGGCGATCCGAAATACTCGTTGAACAGATCCAGGTTCATATCGCCGCCCTCATGGTTGCCGGCTGCAATCAGATAGGGCTTTCCTGTGCCTTCTATCCAGTTCTTTCCTTCCTCAAATTCCGCCGTGTTGACGCCGTCCACAATGTCGCCCAGCTGGATCACCAGCCCGCTGTCCTCTGACGCCGCCCGGGGATAAATCATATCCGAATAGGCGTTGCCCTGCGTATCCGGAATAATAGTTATATCATAATTTTCCGGATCGGCCGGCTGCGGAATCAGCGACACCGAAACCGTATCCCGATATGTCTCCATGGCATTTCCGTCGTTGTCGGAGACATCGATGGTCAGCTCCGCTGAAACTGTTCCTTCGTCCAGTTCAAAATCCGGCTGGGCGTATCCCCATCCTGTCTCCTCATCCAGATAGACGTTTCGGATCTCCCGACCGTCCAGCGTTACTTTCAGACTGTCCGTATTCACGCCGGATTTGGGATCCTGCAGTCTGAATCCGATCCTGGGGCTTGGAATCTTCACAGAAGCCTGGCTTTCCGAGGAAGGCGTCACATTACTGAGCCGGGGCGCTTCTGTATCCGGGCTCAGATCCACTGTATACGTCTCGTCCACATAGGGAACAGATTCATTTCCGTGAACATCCTTCGCCTTTACAATCACCCGATAACTCTGTCCGTTCTCCAGGCCGCTTCGGATGAAAGAAAGCTGCCCCGTCGTCTGATCAAACGTATAATCCGTTACCGCCTCGTCATTTATCGTAACCGACACAGAATCCGCATCTACGCCGGAAGCATCGGAAATCACCGTGGAAAATTCCAGCGTATCCGAGTAAAGCCCGCCGCCTGACGGCTGGGTTCCTGAGAATGACGGTCCTTCCAGATCCTGCTCTTCATCTGAATAAATCCATTTCAGATCATCCAGCATAACCGTCGTCTTATAATCCTGCTGGTCGGCGCCTTTGTAAATGTTGGACATCCAGAGATAATTGAACGTGATGGGCATAGGCCAGTCTTCCGGCACATCAAATTCAAAGTATTTCCAGCCGATCCAGTCCATATGCTCATCCGGCGTGATCTTTATGCTTTTGTTCTGAATCTCCCCGCCGTCGGCGCCGTCATAATGGGTTTCACCATTTTCATCAACCCACGTGCCGTCGTTGGCATAAAACTGCGCCGTCATCATACAGTTATAGTTATCGCTGACGCCGTCGTTATTTTCATCTCCGCTGTATATCCAGAGCCCGAACTTCTTCGGCCGCGCCTTGGCCCGGTACTGATCCATCAGGCCCTGCTGCTCCTCTGCCGTCCAGCCCAGATCCTCATGGGCGGCATCCCAGTCCGGATATACATACAGCGTGCCGTTCGTGGCTCTGGTCCAGTCCTTGGTATCGTACACCCAGTAGAGGCTCTGGCTTCCGTTCTTCACCATGGACAAATCTGTTTCAGCTCCGACCATCTCACTTCCGTCACTGCCTCTGTATTCCGGATGATTCGGGTATATGTATTTGCTGCTGATATGGTATGCGGTATCATCACCCTCAAAATTATCGATGATCTGTTCCTTCAGTCCCACCACCACGGTAGTCGAGAAGGTCTGTCCCATAAATTCAGCCGTCACTTCCGCCGTGCCGCTTTCTGCCGTCACCGTCAGAAGGCCGTCCTCTGTCAGCGTGCCGATTTCATCGCCTTCGATTTTCCAGTCGGCAAGAGACGGGCTGATTACAATACTCTGCTGTCCCGCGTCATAAGCGGTAAAGCCGAACTGATAGACCGCTCCCTGATCCAGAGCCAGGGAATCTCCTCCGCTGATCGAGATAGACTGTACGTGGTCCGCACCGATTACGGAAACGCGGGCAGTTCCGCTGACGCCGGCCACTTCCGCGGTCACCACATCATCGCACTCCTCCGCCGGAGCCGTATAATGACCGTTTTCATCAATCGTTCCGTACTGCGCGCTCCAGGCCACCTGATAACCGGAAGCATCCAGAGAGCTTCCGCTGGCGTCTGTCAGTCTCACAGAAAAATCCATTTCAGAACCCGGATAGAGATTCACATCCCTGTCCACCAGTACCTGTGCCACCTCTGTGGTTCTCGGCGCATTACTGATGATCAGCAGGGAATTGCTTACAAGCCTTGAGCCGCCGTCGCTGGGATAGCTGACCGTGGCCAGGCTGTCCACTCCCGCCCGGCGCGCCGTCATCTCCGTGGAACCGCCGCCGTCCATATTCAGCACGTCCACGCAGCCCAGCTCATTCATCATATAATCCGTAATCTCCCGGAAAGTAGTTCCCGAGGTAAATTCAGAGCTGAAATTGGCGCCCGGTTTGTTCACGCAGAGAATTTCCACCTTTCCGTCAGCAGTGATGCCAATGACAGTCCGGGAATTGACATCCGTTCCCTGACCGTCCACCACCGGCGTGTTGACCTGACCGTCCTTGGCCAGCAGATGGAAACCGTTTACTGCAGCCGTCACATCGTCGCAGAGCTCTCCACGCTCCACCAGATGGCCGGATTCATCCTCCGAAAAAGCGCCCGTATAGAGATGGCCTGTAAAATCCACCGTCTCGCCCGGTTCCAGAGCCGCAACGCCGTCCGCATCCCCGGCATATCCCGCCAGCACGACGCTGTCCGCCGGTATATCGAAACCGTCCGCTTCATATACTGCCGTTACCGTTCCTGTATATTCTGTCCCCGCATAGATATCTCCGTCAAATCCATCCAGCTGAATCAGCGCGTACGCCTGTTTTTCCGGCATGCCCTCTGTCCGGTAGTGGGTCATGGTTCCGTTGCCGGTAATCCTGCTGGTATAAACCCGCAGCGTGTCCGAAGTAATTTTATTCGGATCGTCAGTGTACCAGCTTCCGAACATGTTTCTGTTGATGCTGGTCACAGTCTGCGCATAATCTTCACCAACCGTAATATCAGCCGCTGCGCGCAGCGCATCGATATGCGGCGTGCCGCTCCCGTCCACAAAAAACGCGGGCGTATCCGTCGTATACTGATTATTGGGCTGGCTGACCACAATAGAGCCATTTCTCACCTGGATGCCGCAGTTCAGGCCGTAATCCATATCATAAGGATCGGCGTTGATGGACGCCACCACATTGACTCCCTGATAGACGTCCCGCATCGCCTGATTCAGAATGTTCTCTCTGGCATTGATCGTATTCTCAGCCCTTGCAGAGTTAAAAGAGATGCCTTCCGCCGTCGGATCGACAGACAGATGATTCACCCGGATTCTCCGGTCCCCCGTCGCCCCGTATCCCTGGATATCCTCTTCTGAATAATGGATTCCCGGCGCGAGATTTTCATTGGCGATGTAGTGAATCTGCTCTCCTGCCGCCTGCGCTGTCCGCGGCCATGCGGCGCTCAGAGACAGGCCCGTCACCGCAGCCAGACCCAGAGCAATTCCGCGGTACTTTACACTCATTCTTCTCATGATGTCCTCCTCACTTAAAATGTCAGAATATTTCGCTGCTTTCCCATAGTAACACCCTACCTGTATTTCTTCCATCACACGTCGGTTAAACATTTGTAAAGTATCAGTGTGCTTTTTTACTTTTCTGAATTTTCAGTATAAGAGGATTTTAATATTCATCCGTTGTCCGCCATTCTGCCTTGGGAGTGGGATGATTTTTATCATATTCGGCCTGCGATACCCACTTCTCGCCATCTGAAGCCGTTCTTCCCTTTTATCATAAAAGAAAATCCCCCGGAGCCATATGACAGGCCCCAGGGAATTCCCACTCTTGATTATCTTCTATTAAATTTCCAATCTCTGTCCGCTGTATTATGCGTTTTTCTGAGCGATAGCTGCCTGTGCTGCTGCCAGTCTTGCGATCGGCACACGGAACGGTGAGCAGGATACATAATCCAGGCCCAGCTTGTTGCAGAACTCTACAGAGCTGGGATCTCCGCCGTGCTCGCCGCAGATGCCGCAGTGCAGAGTCGGACGAGTAGCCTTTCCAAGCTTCACAGCCATCTCCATCAGCTTGCCAACGCCAATCTGATCCAGTTTTGCAAACGGATCGTTCTCGAAGATCTTTGCATCATAGTACGCATCCAGGAACTTGCCTGCATCGTCACGGGAGAAGCCGAAGGTCATCTGAGTCAGGTCATTGGTACCGAAGCAGAAGAACTCAGCCTCTTTCGCGATCTCGTCAGCAGTCAGCGCTGCTCTCGGGATCTCGATCATGGTTCCTACTTCGTACTTCATGTCGATGCCTGCTGCTGCGATTTCCGCATCTGCAGTCTCAACTACGAATTTCTTCACATATTTCAGCTCTTTGATGTCGCCAACCAGCGGAATCATGATTTCCGGCTCGATAGTCCAGTCCGGATGAGCCTTCTTCACATTGATAGCCGCGCGGATAACAGCCTTGGTCTGCATCTTGGCGATTTCCGGATAGGTTACAGCCAGACGGCATCCACGATGACCCATCATCGGGTTGAACTCATGCAGGCTGTTGATGATCGCTTTGATCTTCTCAACGCTCTTGCCCTGTGCGTCTGCCAGCTTCTTGATATCCTCCTCATCAGTCGGAACAAACTCATGCAGCGGCGGATCCAGGAAACGAATGGTAACCGGGTTGCCTTCCAGCGCTTCGTACAGCTTCTCGAAGTCTCCCTGCTGCTCGGGCAGGATCTTCTCCAGAGCCGCTTCTCTCTCCTCTACAGTCTCGGAGCAGATCATCTCACGGAATGCGTCGATTCTGTTGCCCTCAAAGAACATATGCTCGGTACGGCACAGACCGATGCCTTCCGCACCCAGCTCGCGGGCTTTCTTCGCATCTGCCGGAGTATCGGCATTGGTTCTTACCTTCATGGTTCTGTATTTGTCAGCCCATGCCATAATTCTTCCGAATTCACCAGCAATCGTGGCATCAACGGTGGGGATCAGGCCGTCGTAGATATTACCGGTGGAACCGTCGATGGAGATGCAGTCTCCCTCGTGGAACTCTTTTCCGGCCAGAGTAAATTTCTTGTTTTCTTCATCCATGTCGATGTCGCCGCATCCGGATACACAGCAGGTACCCATACCACGGGCAACAACAGCTGCATGGGAGGTCATACCGCCGCGAACGGTCAGGATACCCTGAGCGGCTTTCATACCCTCAATGTCTTCCGGAGAGGTCTCCAGACGAACCAGAACGACTTTCTCGCCTCTGGCAGCCCATTCCTTCGCATCCTCAGCGGAGAATACGATCTTACCGCATGCAGCTCCCGGAGATGCTCCCAGAGCCTTGCTCATCGGCGTGGCAGCCTTCAGAGCGGCAGCGTCAAACTGCGGATGCAGCAGGGAATCCAGGTTTCTCGGATCGATCATGGCCACTGCCTCTTCCTCAGTTCTCATTCCCTCGTCTACCAGGTCGCAGGCGATCTTCAGAGCGGCCTGAGCCGTTCTCTTGCCGTTACGGGTCTGCAGCATGTACAGCTTGCCGTGCTCAACGGTGAACTCCATATCCTGCATATCTCTGTAATGAGACTCCAGTCTCTTGCATACATCCTGGAACTGCTCGAATGCTTCCGGGAATTTTTCAGCCATCTCGGAAATGTGCATCGGCGTACGAACACCTGCAACTACGTCCTCGCCCTGTGCGTTGGTCAGGAACTCACCGAACAGGCCCTTGCTGCCGGTAGCGGGATCTCTTGTAAATGCAACGCCGGTACCGCAGTCGTCGCCCATGTTTCCGAAAGCCATCATCTGTACGTTAACAGCGGTACCCCAGGAATACGGGATGTCGTTGTCACGACGGTATACGTTGGCACGGGGGTTGTCCCAGGAACGGAATACGGCCTTGATAGCGCCCATCAGCTGTTCCTTCGGATCAGACGGGAAGTCCGCGCCGATTTTTGCTTTGTATTCAGCCTTGAACTGCTCAGCCAGCTTCTTCAGATCGTCAGCATTCAGCTCAACGTCCTGTTTCACACCCTTCTCGGCTTTCATCTTGTCAATCAGCTCTTCGAAATATTTCTTTCCAACTTCCATAACGACGTCGGAATACATCTGGATAAATCTTCTGTAGCAGTCCCATGCCCAGCGGGGATTGCCGGATTTTTCGGAAAGAACCTCTACAACATCTTCATTCAGGCCCAGGTTCAGGATGGTGTCCATCATACCAGGCATGGAAGCTCTTGCACCGGAACGTACGGATACCAGCAGCGGATTTTCCTTATCTCCGAATTTCTTGCCGGTGATCTCTTCCATCTTGCCGATGTACTCCATGATCTGGCCCATGATTTCATCGTTGATCTTTCTGCCATCCTCATAATACTGAGTACACGCTTCTGTGGTGATGGTGAATCCCTGCGGAACCGGAAGACCCAGGTTGGTCATCTCGGCCAGGTTGGCACCTTTGCCGCCCAGAAGTTCGCGCATGTTGGCGTTTCCTTCAGTAAACAAATAGACCCATTTGTTTGCCATGTTACTCTTTCCTCCTAAATATAGAATTGGTTGATATGTATTAGTAAAGTATTCCCTGGATTTTCCAAAGAATACTTACACACAGCAATGGTGTGCATCCCTTTGGGCGCACACATTTATTTTATCATAAAACAGTTCATAGTCAAGAACCAAACTTGTAATTTCTTGCCATTCCCTCTCACTTTCTGTTCTTTTTTTAACACGTTTTTCCTTCTCTCCGCCACTCTTCCCCTGCAGGAGCGTCTGTTCATCGCCTCTTGACAAATTTCCGCCGGGCCTTCAGAATGAAAACAGTACTGAATAGGAGGCAGATTATGACCGGACTGAGCACGCTTTGCTATATCGAAAAGAATGGAAAATATCTGATGCTTCACCGCACGGTGAAGAAAAACGATGTAAACAGGGAAAAATGGATCGGCGTAGGGGGCCATTTCGAGCAGGATGAAAGTCCCGAGGAATGCCTGCTTCGGGAAGTGCGGGAGGAAACCGGTTACACGCTGACCTCCTGGCGCTACCGCGGAATCGTCACCTTCATCTCCGGCGACGGCGTTACTGAATACATGTCCCTGTTCACCGCCGACGGCTTCGAGGGCGAGCCCATTCCCTGCGACGAGGGTGAACTGGCCTGGGTGGATATTGAGGATGTGTGGAAGCTTAACATCTGGGAAGGGGATAAGATTTTCTTCCGCCTGATCGACGAGGAGCATCCGTTTTTCTCCCTGAAGCTCACCTATGACGGCAGCGGCCATCTGATCGCCGCCGCTCTGGACGGAAAGCCCATGGAGCTCTTCGACATCCTGAATCCCGACGGCAGCCGGACGGGACTTACCCGGGAACGTGGCGTCGCCCTCCGGGAGGGCAGCCTCCACGCCGCCGCCCACATATGGGTTCTTCGTCCCGGAATCTCCGGAAGGACAGAGCTTCTTCTCCGAAAGCCTGACGGGAATTTCAGGCCCGGCACCTATGATATTTCCGCCGCAAGTCATCTCGCCGCCGGTGAATCCGCTCCGAAGGCAGCCATTCGGAAATTGTCCGAAACGCTGGGCATAGAGACTACCCCCGGATACCTGCGCTTCATCGGCACATATCACAGCGTCAGCGAAAATATTTATTGTGGAAAACATTTCCGGGACAATGAGCTGCGCTCTGTCTATCTTTATACAGAGTCTGCGGATCTGCCGCCCGTCACTCAGGGCTCCTCCGAATCGAAAGAAATTCTCTGGATGGATCTCCAGGCATTCCTGCACGGCGTCAGAGAGGGCAGCTTTCCCACCTGTATCAACGCAGACGAACTCCGTATGCTGGAGTCTTATCTGAAGACGCACACAGTCTTCTGAGCCTTCTCTGACGACTGCAATCGAGTAGGAGGCGGTGATTAGCCGCCGTCATCTCACACCACCGTGTGTACCGTTCGGTACACGGCGGTTTCAACAGTTGATGTGCAGAGACTGATAGGCTGTGGCCAAGTCATAAAAGCCCCAGTTTATCAGTCTTTCTTTGCTTAATGCCCAGTTGACCGCTTTGTTTCCGGCATCGAACCAGTATCCTTTACGGTCGTAGGCTATTGTTGCCACATAATGGTTGTCCATTCCCAGTCCTACCAGTTTTCTCATTCTGGTTCTGGGCAGTTTCCACTGTTTCCAGATACACATCCGTATCCGGCGGTACAACCATCCATTCAGGCTTTCGATGTTCTTCTTCATGTCCGCTGTCTCATAATAGTTCAGCCATCCTCTCATGTAGACTTTTATCTTCTTCATGGTTCGGATGATACTCTGTATCACACATTCCCAGGTATGTTCTGCCAGTTCTCTGGCACTTCCCGTTCCATTATCGTTCTTTCTTCTTTTTTCCATGCTATCACCTCCACATTACTATCACTTTTTTCTTTTTACAGCTCTTTATTTTTCAAAAGTGATATTTTCAAGTGATAGTGATAACATTACAAAACACCGCCAAACACATTTCAATTGGTACTCCTGTACAAACATTCATCTGTTTAGCGGTGTTTCAAAGGGTTTTAATTGTAAAAAATCAACAATTTTTAGTTTTTATTTGTAGTTTACAATCTTGCCGAAATCCGGTTTCAGAGAAGCTCCTCCTACCAGACCGCCGTCGATGTCCGGCATAGCAAACAGCTCAGCCGCATTGCCTGCGTTTACAGATCCGCCGTACTGGATACGGATTGCTTCTGCGGTATCTGTATCATAGATCTCCGCGATGCACTCGCGGATGCCCTTGCAGACTTCCTCTGCCTGCTCGCTGGTAGCGGTCTTGCCGGTTCCGATAGCCCAGATCGGCTCATATGCGATAACGGCTTTCTTCGCCTGATCGGCTGTCACATTCTGGAAGCCGACCTTTACCTGCTGACGGATCCAGTCCATAGTGATTCCCTGCTCTCTCTGCTCCAGAGACTCGCCGCAGCACATGATCGGAGTCAGGCCGTGCTCGAAGGCTTTCAGAACCTTCTTATTCACATCTTCGCTGGTCTCATGGAAATAGTCACGTCTCTCGGAATGGCCCAGGATCACGTACTTCACGCCAGCATCTACCAGCATGGCCGGAGCGATTTCTCCGGTATAAGCGCCTTTTTCTTCAAAATACATATTTTCAGCAGCCACTTCGATGTTGGTGCCTTTGCAGGCCTCCACAACCGGAACGATGTCAATGGCCGGAACGCCGAATACTACATCTACCTCGTCATTCTGAACCAGAGGCTTCAGAGTTTCCACCAGCGCAACAGCTTCGCTGGGAGTCATATTCATTTTCCAGTTACCTGCAATAATTTTCTTTCTTGCCATTTCGGTACCCTCTCTTCTTTACATTGTTTGTGGTAGCAAACTTCGCTTTCAGCTCGTTTTCGTTAAGTTGCTTTCGGTCACTTATTATCTGCTGCGGCTACGCCGGGGAGCTCTTTTCCTTCCAGGAATTCCAGGGATGCGCCGCCGCCGGTGGAGATATGCGTCATTTTATCACCGAAGCCCAGCTGATTTACAGCCGCTGCGGAATCGCCGCCGCCGATGATCGTCGTAGCGTCGGTCTCAGCCAGTGCCTTTGCCACTGCAATAGTTCCGGCTGCCAGAGTCGGGTTCTCAAATACGCCCATGGGGCCGTTCCATACAACGGTCTTGGCGGATTTTACAGCGTCAGCATACAGCTTCGCCGTCTCCGTTCCGATATCCAGGCCTTCCATGTCAGCCGGGATCTCATCCACCGGAACAACCTTCACATCGATGGGGCCGTCAATGGGATTCGGGAAATCAGCAGCGATGGTGGTATCAATGGGCAGCAGCAGCTTCTTGCCCAGCTTCTGCGCTTTTTCCATCATTTCCTTGCAGTAGTCGATCTTGCTGTCATCTACCAGTGATTTTCCGATTTCCTTGCCCTGTGCCTTCAGGAACGTATATGCCATGCCGCCGCCGATGATCAGAGTGTCGCACTTCTCCAGCAGATTGGAGATCACGTTCAGCTTGTCGGCCACTTTGGCACCGCCCAGGATCGCCACGAACGGACGCACCGGATTCTCTACCGCATTGCCCAGAAAGGCGATCTCTTTCTCCATCAGGTAGCCTACCACATTGGTGTCTACGTACTGGGTAACACCCACGTTGGAGCAGTGTGCGCGGTGAGCAGTTCCGAACGCATCATTTACAAATACATCGCAGAGAGAAGCCAGCTCTTTGGAGAATGCCTCTCCGTTCTTGGTCTCCTCTGCGCGGTAACGGGTATTCTCAAGAAGCACGATCTCTCCGTCCTTCATGGCTTCCACTGCCGCTTTTGCGTTGGGACCAACCACTTCCGGATCAGCTGCGAACTTCACTTCCTGTCCCAGCAGCTCACTGAGGCGAACGGCAACGGGTGCCAGGGACAGCTCCGGTTTCGGCTCTCCCTTCGGCTTGCCCAGATGGGAACAGAGAATCACCTTTCCGCCGTCCTGAACCAGCTTTTTAATGGTGGGCAGAGCAGCTACCAGTCTGTTTTCATCAGTGATCTTTCCTTCCTTCAGCGGAACGTTAAAGTCACAGCGTACCAGGACTCTTTTGCCCTTTACATTAATATCATCTACGGATTTTTTGTTCAGCATATTCATTTCCTCCTGAATCGTTATTTCTCATACGCTCCTGACGTTTATCCGCCAGGCTGCGAAAAAAGGTCCGGTCCAAAACAGACCGGACCCCTTGGGTTCTAAAATATTACTGTAATTCAGAGAAGTATTTGATGGTACGTACCATCTGGCTGGTATAGGAGTTCTCATTGTCATACCAGGAAACAACCTGAACCTCTGTGGTGCCGTTGTCCAGCGGCAGAACCATGGTCTGGGTTGCATCGAACAGAGAACCATATCTCATGCCGATGATATCGGAGGATACGATCTCGTCCTCATTGTAACCATAGGACTCGTTGGCAGATGCTTTCATCTTCGCATTGATCTCGTCAACGGTTACGTGTCCTTCTACAACTGCGGTCAGGATCGTGGTGGATCCGGTCGGGGTCGGAACACGCTGCGCAGCGCCGATCAGCTTGCCGTTCAGTTCCGGAATAACCAGGCCGATAGCCTTTGCAGCGCCGGTGCTGTTGGGAACGATATTCAGGGCAGCAGCGCGGGATCTTCTCAGATCACCCTTTCTCTGCGGTCCGTCCAGAGTCATCTGATCGCCGGTGTATGCATGGATAGTAACCATGATACCGGATTTGATCGGAGCCAGCTCGTTCAGAGCCTTAGCCATCGGAGCCAGGCAGTTGGTGGTACAGGATGCTGCGGAGATAACGGTATCTTCCGGTTTCAGCGTCTCATGGTTTACATTGTATACGACAGTCGGCAGATCGTTGCCGGCCGGAGCGGAGATAACAACCTTTCTTGCGCCGGCTTTGATATGAGCCTCAGCCTTTGCCTTGGAGGTGTAGAATCCGGTGCACTCCAGAACTACGTCTACCTTCAGCTCTCCCCAGGGAAGGTTGGCAGCGTCAGCCTCTTTGTAAATCTTGATGGTCTTGCCATCTACAGTGATGGTTCCTGCTTCTTCATCAGAAGAAACGGTATCAGCCAGAGCGTATTTGCCCTGAGATGAATCATATTTTAACAGATGAGCCAACATCTTGGGAGATGTCAGATCGTTAATTGCAACCACTTCATAACCTTCTGCATTGAACATCTGTCTGAAGGCAAGACGTCCGATACGGCCAAATCCATTAATCGCTACTCTTACTGCCATGTTTTTAATTCCTCCTAAAAGTGTTTAATTGATTATATTCAATCTGCCCTTTATTCTACCTAATAATGGTTAAAAATTCAAGCCCCTATTTTCCAAAAACCCCTGGCTTTTCCATTATATTTTTGTTAACAGCCATGAAACCGGTGTCAAAATAAGGTTTCGGACAGATTATAACGGTATCTCCTCCGGCCTTCCCCGCCGGAATTCTGTCACGCTTCCGAAGCCGGCCTCCTTCAGCAGACACGCCGCTTCCGTAAAGCCGTATCCCATCCCCGAAGGAACATGGGCGTCCGATCCCAGGGTGACCATCTCTCCTCCCAGCTCCCGGTACCGCTTCAGCACATCCGGGTGGGGATTGGGGAATCCCAGCCCGTATCGGAGGCCGCCTGTATTAACCTCCAGGGCGATGTCCTTCCGGATCAGCGTTTTCAGAATCTCATCGATCAGCTCCGCATACTCCCCATAGGAATAGCTCCTTCCCCGGTCGTATCCATAGCGCACCGCGTAGTCCAGATGGCCCAGACTGTGAAAGCCCTCCATACTCTCTACATTTTCCAAGGTAAACCGAAAATATTCCCGATACATCTCCTCATCCGTCATATCCAGCAGTTCCCTGTCGTAAGGATCCTGTCCCTTCACCAGATGAACGGAGCCGATCACATAATCAAAAGCACAATTCTCCAGATACTGCCGGAGCTTCTCCTGCAGATGGGGCTGAAGCCCCAGCTCCACGCCCGTGCGGATCTCCAGGCGCCCTTCATACTGCTGTTTCAGCCGGGCCAGCTCCGCCTGGTATTTTTCTGTGTCCAGCACATATTCTCCGCCGGGAAAATCCATATCATAATGATCGGTAATACAGATGCTTTTCATACCCAGCGCAATCGCCCGCTCCGCCATATCCTCCGGCGGCGTATCGCTGTCGTCCGAAAAGCACGTGTGCAGATGACAGTCTGCTGTCATAGAATCGTCCCTCCTCCGGCTACGCAGCCATCCTGATAAAATACCACAGCCTGTCCCGGCGTTACCGCCCGCACCGGCTCTTCAAATATACAGGTGATCTCGTCCTGACCCGTCCTTCGGACAGTGCATGCCGCGCCCTTATGCCCGTAGCGTATCTTGGCCAGAAAACGCCCTTCCTCCCCTATGGGGATTTCCGGCACGGCCATAAAGGAAATGTGGTTGGCCCGCAGCGTCCCGGAAAAGACCTCGTCTCCTTCTCCCACGACCACTTCGTTGGTCTCCGGCCGTATCTCACGGACAAACACCCGGCGTCCCATGGGAAGCCCCAGCCCCCGGCGCTGGCCGATGGTATAATGGGTGATGCCCCTGTGCCTGCCCAGCACCTCGCCGCCGGCCGTAACAAAATTTCCCTCCGGAATCCGGCGGCCGGTGTGCCTCTCTATAAAGGAAGCATAATCCCCGTCCGGTACGAAGCAGATCTCCTGGCTGTCCTCCTTGTCCGCCACAGGCAGGCCAGCCTGCCGGGCAAGCTCCCGGATCTCCGCTTTCGTATAGTTTCCCACCGGCATCAGGGTATGGGCCAGCTGATCCTGGGTCAGGCTGTACAGCGCATAAGTCTGATCCTTTCCCTCCGTCACGGATTTTTTCACCGCGTACCTGCCGTTTTCCAGCCGGACAATCCGGGCGTAATGGCCCGTGGCGATGTAATCCGCCCCGATTTCCAGGCTGCGCCGGAGCAGCGCCTCCCATTTCACATACCTGTTGCAGGCGATGCAGGGATTGGGCGTCCTGCCCTGCAGATACTCATCCGCAAAATAGTCAATAACCTTTTCCCGGAATTCTTTCTTGAAATTCATCACGTAATATGGAATTCCCAGCACCTGAGCCACCCGTCTGGCATCCTCCACCGCCGACAGGCCGCAGCAGCCGCCTTCGGCCTCCTGGACAAATTCTTCTTCATCCTGCCAGATCTGCATGGTGACGCCAATCACCTGATAGCCCTGCTGCTGCAGCAGCCAGGCGGCCACGGAAGAATCCACACCGCCCGACATACCAACTACAACTTTTTTTCCGGACATATCAGTAATCTTCCTCTTCCTCGCCTTCGCTGATATCCGACTTGGGTTTCTGCAGTCCCTCTATCCTAATATGATGCTTTTCCGCATAATCCCAGAGTGCGGCATGAATAGCCTCCTCTGCCAGCAGCGAACAATGTACCTTTACAGCGGGCAGGCCGTCCAGGGCTTCCATCACCGCCTTGTTGGTCACCTGCAGCGCCTCCTGAATGGTCTTTCCCTTTACAAGCTCCGTGGCCATGCTGCTGGTGGCCACAGCCGCTCCGCAGCCGAAAGTCTTGAATTTACAGTCCTGAATCACGCCGTTTTCATCTATATCCAGATACATTCTCATAATGTCCCCACATTTGGCGTTTCCCACCGTTCCCACGCCGCTGGCGTTCTCGATCTCACCCACATTTCTGGGATTCTGAAAATGATCCATCACTTTTTCACTGTACATAACATCTTCCTCCGTTCGTTTACTTTATCATTGACTGAATCTTTCCCGCCACAAAATCCTCATACAGCGGAGACATGGCGCGCAGCTTTGCAACAATCTCCCTGATCCTGTCAACGGTGAAATCAATATCTTCCTTTGTCGTCTCAGCGGAAAGCGTCAGCCGCAGAGAACCGTGGGCGATCTCATGAGGCAGTCCGATGGCCAGAAGCACATGAGACGGATCCAGGGATCCGGACGTGCAGGCTGAACCGCTGGAAGCGCAGATGCCCTCCATATCCAGCATGATCAGCAGGGATTCGCCCTCCACAAACTCAAAGCTGAAGTTCACATTGTTGGGCAGCCGCAGGGTCGGATGGCCGTTCAGCCTGCAGTTGGGGATTTCCTCGCTGATTCTCTTTATCATGTAATCACGCAGCTTTATCTCGCCGGCCGTCCGCTCTTCCCGCGTATCCGCCGCCAGCCTTGCCGCCACGCCCAGACCTACAATGCCCGGCACATTCTCCGTTCCCGCCCGGCGTTTTCTTTCCTGCGCTCCGCCGTGGACAAAGGAGCGGATTTTCACGCCCTTGCGGATGTAGAGAAATCCGATGCCCTTGGGGCCGTTGATCTTGTGGCCGCTGGCGCTGAGCATGTCGATGCAGCAGTCGTCCACCTGAATCGGCAGCTGGCCGAACGCCTGCACTGCATCCGTATGGAACAGAATGCCGTGCTCCCTGGCGATATGCCCGATCTCCCGGATAGGCTGCACGGAACCTATCTCATTGTTGGCAAACATAACAGAGATCAGAATCGTCTCCGGAGTGATAGCCTTTTCCAGTTCTTCCAGATTCACTATTCCATTCTCATCCACATCCAGATAGGTAATTTTCGCCCCCCGCAGCTTTTCCAGATACTCGCAGGTGTGCAGGATAGCGTGATGCTCGATCTTCGTGGTAATGATGTGGTTGCCCTTTCCCTTATACGCCTCGTACGCCGCCTTCAGAGCCCAGTTATCCGACTCCGTGCCTCCGGCGGTAAAATAGATTTCTTCCGTTTTCGCTCCCAGAATGCCGGCGATGGTCTCCCGGCTGGAGGTAATGGCCTCCTTGCTTCTGGCTGCGATACCATATATGCTGGAAGGATTACCGTACAGCTCCGAAAAATACGGAACCATGGCGTTCACCACCTCCGGAGCTGTTCTCGTTGTTGCGGCATTATCCAGATAAATCATACGCTTCATATGCTTTTTCTTCCTTTCCTTAATTCTGACAGACGTGCGCGGGCGCTTCTCTGTTTTTCCGCAGAAGCTCTCTGCTCTCCCGGACCAGTTCATCCAGCATCATGCCGTCCACCGTCTGGGAAATGGCGTCGTTGATTTTCTTCCATACAAATTTCGTCACACAGCAGTCCGCTCCCTCGCAGCCCTCACCCTCCTCATAAGCAGGACAGCTTACCGGACGCAGGCTGCCTTCCAGAGCCCGAAGAATATCGCCCACCGATATAGTGTCCGCCGGCCTGGCCAGCCGGTAGCCTCCGCCGGCACCCCGCACGCTTCGAACCAGCCCCGCCTTTTTCAGAAGGCGTACCAGCTGTTCCAGGTAGCTCTCGGATATTCCCTGACGGCCGGCGATACTCTGAATGGAGACCGCCTCTTCTTCCTCATGAACCGCCAGATCAATCAGCGCCCGAAGCCCGTACCTTCCTCTTGTCGACAGCTTCATTCATCTCATCATCCTTTTTATAATTCCGAGTATTTTACTCGGGTTTTTAACCGTATTCAGAATATCATCCTGTGCCGGTTCTGTCAAGCCCGTTTTATACATATTTTTTATAGAGAAAACGAAATCGGGAGAAACCCATGTCAGATATGAAAAGAGGACTGCTGAAGGGAGCTTTGATCCTGACCGCCGCCGGATTCTTAAGCCGCATTATCGGTTTCTTTTATAGAATATTCCTGTCTCATGCGATTGGTGCAGAGCAGATCGGCATCTTTCAGCTGGCTTCTCCGCTGTACGCCCTCTGCTTCTCTCTGTGCGCCGTAGGCATTCACTCCATTTTGTCCCGCACCATTTCCGCCCGCTTTGCCGAAAAAAAAGAGCGCGCCGCCTTCGATTCTCTGGTCACAGGAGTGATTCTGACCCTCCTCCTGTCTTTGGCATCAGCCTTCTTCCTGTTCCGGTTTGCCGGACCCATCAGCGGGGCATTGCTGGGGGAACCCCGATGCGCTCCTCTTCTGCAGCTGCTGTCTGCGTCCCTGCCTTTTGCCTGCGTTCATTCCTGTATCAGCGCTTATTTTTATGCCAGAAAGCGCACAGGAATTCCTTCCTTCTCACAGCTTCTGGAGCAGTGCGTACGCGTGGGAGCCTCGGTTCTGTTTTACTCTGTCTGCATGGAGCAGGGTTCTTCTCCCTCCGCCGCCCTGGCAGCCGGAGGTGCTCTGGCCGGAGAACTGGCTTCCTGCCTTTTCTCCATGATAGCCGTCAGCCTGGAATTTACCAGGCATGGCTACCATCTGCATATCCCTTCTCATCCTCTGTCTCAGGCTGGCAGCATTCTGCTTCCGTCTCTGCCCCTGACAGCCAACCATGTACTGGTAACCATTTTGCACAGTACAGAAAGCATCCTGATTCCCGGGCGTCTGGAAGCATCCGGAATGAGCGCGTCCGCAGCCTTAAGCATTTATGGCGTTCTGACCGGTATGGCCATTCCAATGGTTCTGTTCCCTTCTGCCATTACTAATTCCGTGGCGGTCATGCTTCTTCCCAGCGTGGCTGAGGATCAGGCCACAGGCCGGTGGCAGCGCATCAGCCGCACCATCGAATCCACCATACATTACTGCCTTATGCTGGGTATTTTTTTCACCGGTGTTTTTGTATGTTTCGGAAACTCCATCGGAATCCTGCTGTTTCATAACAGGGATGCAGGGCCTTTTCTGCAGACGCTGGCTTTTCTATGTCCGTTTCTCTACCTGAACGGCACGCTTACCAGTATTCTGAACGGCCTGGGCAAAACCATGCTGAGCTTTCTGGAAAATCTGGTCTGCCTCGGGCTTAGGATTCTCTTTGTGTTTCTTCTGGTACCCTCCCGGGGCATACCGGGCTATCTCTGGGGCCTTCTGGTCAGCGAACTGGCTGCTTCCTGCCTGAATATAATATTCCTGCGCCGTATCGTGCCTTTTGCCTTCCATGCCGCCGCATGGATTCTGAAGCCGGCATGCGCCCTGCTGGCAAGCCTTGGCTGCGGCTTTTTCCTGGAGCATTTTCTCACCTCCCGGAATACCCCGGAGCTGCTGCGCCTCTTTTTTACCCTGGCCTTCTCCTGCCTGATCTATCTGCTTTTTTTCCCGGACGAATGGCGGAAATACCTGAAAAGACAGGCATAGACAATCTGCCGCTTTTGTAGTATGATGGTAACGCAAAATTTTACTTCAGACACAGTTTCAGAAGATAAAGGAGATCCGACTATGAGCTTTCAACTGATAAAAGAACTTCCTACCCCGGAGGAAATCCGGGAACAATATCCCCTTTCCGCAGATGCCGCCAGAAGAAAGGCAGAACGGGATGAGGAAATTCGGAGAGTATTCACCGGAGAATCCGATAGATTTCTGGTCATCATCGGCCCCTGCTCGGCGGACAACGAGGATTCCGTCTGCGATTACGTGAGCCGTCTGGCAAAGGTACAGGACAAGGTAGCGGATAAGCTGCTGCTGATCCCCCGGATCTACACCAATAAGCCGCGTACCACCGGAGAGGGCTATAAGGGCATCGTACATCAGCCGGATCCGGAGAAAAAACCGGATCTTCTGGCCGGGCTGATCGCCATGCGGAAAATGCACATCCGCGCACTGGAGGAATCCGGTCTTCCCGCCGCTGACGAAATGCTGTATCCGGAGAACTGGAGCTATATGTCTGATTTTCTGGCTTATGTGGCTATCGGCGCCCGTTCCGTGGAAAATCAGCAGCACCGGCTGACTGCCTCCGGCTTTGATGTGCCTGCCGGTATGAAAAATCCCACCAGCGGAGATCTCTCAGTCATGCTCAACTCCATAACTGCCGCCCAGAGCGGTCACACATTTATTTACCGCAGAACGGAAACCCACACCAGCGGCAACCCACTGGCTCACGCCATCCTGCGGGGAGCTACAAACAAGCATGGCAACGCTATTCCCAACTATCACTTTGAAGACCTGGAACTTCTTCTGGAAAAATACGAACACGCCGGTCTGAAAAATCCGGCTGCCATTGTGGATACCAATCACTCCAACTCAAACAAAAAATATGAGCAGCAGCCCCGTATCGCCCACGAAGTGCTCCACAGCCGTCTTTACGATCCCCGCATCAGAAAGCTGGTCAAGGGCCTGATGATCGAAAGCTATCTGGAACCGGGCAATCAGAAAATCGGCTGCGGCACACATATCTACGGGAAATCCATCACGGACCCCTGCCTGGGCTGGGCGGAATCCGAGCGGCTGATTTATGAAATAGCCGAACGCTGCTGACAGGTTTTCCATTTTTTCAAATATACGCAAAAAGGCCGGGGCCGGAATGAAATCTTCCGACCCCGCCTTTTTGCGTATCCGCGTTCCCGGCACTGTCCGTTCCGTCACGCTCCCTCTTTTACAGTTCCTCAAAAACAGGCTCCAGCGCCCGATAGCTGTCCTCAAAAACCTGTTTCAGATGGTCGTAAACCTCCTGATTTTCCCCGGAAGGCCGGTAGGTCTCTGTAATCCGCAGAAATCGCGTAATCGCTTCGAAATCCTCATACACACCTACTCCAACACCGGCAATCATGGCCGCAGCAATGGATGTGGCCTCTTCCACATAATCCGGCGTATACAGCGTGCAGTGAAATACATCAGACAG
>DVJR01000029.1 GCA_018716575.1 Candidatus Scatomonas merdavium
ACCTAAATTTATATCGGTAAAATTTTAAAAAATTAGGAATTATATCACAAAATCTAAAAAAATTCGAAAAAACAGTTTACAGGCCGCAGGTTTTGTATTATAGTAGTCCTATCATCTGAAAATTAAATGAAAGAGGGAATCCTTATGATGGTAGGACGAAATGCAGAAGCCATGCGGCCTGCCCTGTACCGGCCCGAATTCGAACACGATAATTGCGGTATCGGTGCAGTGGTGAACATGAAAGGCGAAAAGTCCCACAGGACTGTGGAGAACGCCTTGAAAATTGTAGAAAATCTTGAACATAGAGCCGGCAAAGACGCCGAGGGAAAAACAGGAGACGGAGTTGGTATCCTTTTACAGATATCACACAAATTCTTTTCCGAAACCTGTGAATCCCTCGGTTTTTCTTTGGGCGGAGAGCGGGAATACGGCGTGGGAATGTTTTTCTTCCCCCAGAACGAGCTGAAGCGTAACCAGGCCAGGAAAATGTTTGAAATTATCGTGGAAAAGGAGGGTCTCTCCCTGCTGGGCTGGCGTGCGGTTCCCACCGTGCCCCAGGTGCTGGGCCACAAGGCGCTGGAGTGCATGCCCTGCATCATGCAGGCGTTCATCGCCAAGCCCCGGGAGGTGGAAAAAGGGCTTCCCTTTGACCGGAAGCTGTACGTGGTACGCCGGGTATTTGAGCAGAGTACCGACGACAACACCTATGTGGTATCCTTATCCAGCCGGACCATCGTCTATAAGGGCATGTTTCTGGTGGGACAGCTTCGGACATTTTTCCCGGATCTGCAGAATCCCGATTACGAATCGGCTATCGCGGTGGTGCACTCCAGATTCTCCACTAATACAAATCCGAGCTGGGAGAGGGCGCATCCCAACCGCTTCATCGTTCACAACGGTGAGATCAATACCATCCGCGGCAACGCGGACAAGATGCTGGCCCGGGAGGAGACCATGAGCTCCCCGGTTCTGCAGGACGATATGGACAAGATTCTTCCGGTGATCAATGCCAGCGGCTCCGACTCTGCCATGCTGGACAACACGCTGGAATTTCTGGTGATGAGCGGCATGGATCTGCCTCTGGCGGTGATGATCACCATCCCCGAGCCCTGGGCCAACAACGAGACGATTTCCATCGAGGAGCGGGATTTCTATCAGTATTACGCCACGATGATGGAACCCTGGGACGGCCCGGCCGCCATCGTCTTTTCCGACGGCGACCAGGTGGGCGCCGTGCTGGACCGGAACGGTCTGCGCCCGTCCCGGTATTATATCACGGATGACGGTTATCTCATTCTGTCCTCCGAGGTGGGCGTGCTGGATATTCCGGCGGAGCACGTTGTGAAAAAAGAGCGGCTCCACCCCGGCAAGATGCTTCTGGTGGATACCGTGGAGGGACGGCTCATTGAAGATTCCGAGCTGAAAGAAAAATACGCGCTGAAGCAGCCCTACGGCGAATGGCTGGACAGCAATCTGGTGAAGCTCTCTGACCTGAAGATCCCCAACCTGAAAGTGGAGGAATACGGACAGGAGGAGCGGGCAAGACTTCAGAAGGCCTTCGGCTACACGTATGAGGAATACAGGAACAGTATTCTGAATATGGCTCTGAACGGGTCAGAAGGTATCGCAGCCATGGGTACGGATACGCCCCTGCCGGTGCTTTCGAAGAAACATCAGCCGCTGTTCAATTATTTCAAACAGCTGTTCGCGCAGGTTACGAATCCGCCCATTGACTGCATCCGCGAAGAAGTGGTGACGTCCACCTCCGTGTATCTGGGCAGGGACGGAAATCTTCTGACGGAGCAGCCGGAGAACTGCCAGGCTCTGAAGATCAACGATCCCATCCTGACCAACACGGATATGCTGAAAATCAAGAAAATGAAGACGGAGGGCTTCCAGGTGGCCGTTGTGCCGATCACCTACTACAAGAGCACACCGCTGGAGAAGGCCATCGACCGGCTGTTTGTGGAGGTTGACAAAGCGTACCGGGAGGGCGCCAATATCCTGGTGCTGTCCGACAGGGGCGTGGACGAAAATCACGTACCCATGCCGTCTCTGCTGGCTGTGTCCGCCGTGCATCAGCATCTGGTCAAGACCAAGAAGAGAACCTCTCTGGCCATCATTCTGGAGTCCGGCGAGCCCCGTGAGGTGCATCATTTCGCAACATTGCTGGGATACGGCGCCAGCGCCATCAACCCGTATCTGGCTCTGGATACCATTCATGAGCTCATCGAAAACGGGATGCTGAACAAGGATTATTATGCGGCGGTCAACGATTATACCCATGCGGTCTTAAGCGGCATCGTCAAGATCGCCTCCAAGATGGGAATTTCCACGATCCAGTCCTATCAGGGCTCTCAGATTTTTGAAGCCATCGGGATATCAAAGGAGGTCATTGACAAATACTTTACCAATACGGTCAGCAGGGTGGACGGCATCACCCTGGATGATATCGCCAGAGAAGTGGATGAGCGCCATTCGGAGGCGTTCGATCCCCTGGGCCTGACCTGTGATCTGACTCTGGACAGCCTGGGCCGTCACAAGAGCAGAAGCCAGGGCGAGGAGCACCGTTACAATCCCGAGACCATCCACCTTCTTCAGGAGTCCACCAGAAGAGGGGATTACGGGATGTTCAAGCAGTATACGGATCTGGTGGACAAAGAGGATTCCGGCTATCTCCGGAGCCTGATGGACTTTAACTATCCGGAAGAGGGCGTGCCCCTGGAGGAAGTGGAAAGCGTGGAATCCATCGTGCAGAGATTCAAAACCGGCGCCATGTCCTACGGTTCCATTTCTCAGGAAGCCCATGAGACACTGGCTATCGCCATGAACCGGATTCACGGAAAATCCAATACCGGCGAGGGCGGCGAAAGCGATGACCGCCTGGAGTCCCCGGAGCGCTGCTCTGCCATCAAGCAGGTGGCGTCGGGACGGTTCGGCGTGACCAGCAAATACCTGGTGAGCGCCCGGGAAATCCAGATCAAGATGGCGCAGGGAGCCAAGCCCGGGGAGGGCGGACATCTTCCGGCCAGGAAGGTCTATCCCTGGATCGCCAAGACGAGACATTCCACGCCCGGCGTATCCCTGATCTCGCCGCCGCCGCACCATGATATCTATTCCATCGAGGATCTGGCGCAGCTGATCTACGACCTGAAGAATGCCAACGTCAACGCCAGAATTTCCGTCAAGCTGGTATCGGAAGCAGGCGTGGGAACGGTAGCGGCCGGCGTGGCCAAAGCGGGCGCGCAGGTGATTCTGATCTCCGGCTACGACGGCGGAACCGGCGCGGCGCCCCAGAGCTCCATCCACAACGCGGGCCTTCCCTGGGAGCTGGGTCTGGCGGAGACCCATCAGACGCTGCTAATGAACGGCCTCCGGAACCGTGTGATGATTGAGACGGACGGCAAGCTCATGAGCGGCCGGGACGTGGCGATCGCGGCCCTTCTGGGCGCCGAGGAATTCGGCTTTGCCACAGCGCCGCTGATCACCATGGGCTGCGTGATGATGCGTGTCTGCAATCTGGATACCTGCCCGGTGGGCGTGGCGACCCAGAATCCCGAGCTGCGGAAACGGTTCCGCGGCAAACCGGAATACGTGGTGAATTTCATGCATTTTATCGCCATGGAGCTCAGAGAATATATGGCGAAGCTGGGATTCCGCACGGTAGACGAAATGGTGGGAAGAAGCGATATGCTCCGGAGAAAGGACGGCATTTCCGGAGAGAAGGCGCAGCACGTGTGCCTGGACGCTATCCTGGACAATCCTTATGCCAACAGCCGGGAAAAGGTGACGTTCGATCCGAAGGCTGTCTATGATTTCGGCCTGGAAAAGACCATCGACGAGAGAGTGCTGCTGAAGGAATTTCTGCCGGCCATGGCAAAGAAGGAGCCCAGGACCATATCTATCCATGTGGGCAATACGGACCGTACCCTGGGTACGATTCTGGGAGCGGAAATCACCCGGAAATTCGGGGATCACGGCCTGCAGGACGACACTTACGTGGTGGAATGCGAAGGAGCCGGCGGACAGAGCTTTGGCGCCTTTATACCGAAGGGCCTGACCCTGAAGCTCACGGGAGATTCCAACGACTATCTGGGCAAGGGTCTGTCCGGCGGAAAGATCATCGTCCGCACGCCGGAGAATTCACCGCTGAAAGCCGATGAAAACGTGATTATCGGCAACGTGGCCTTCTACGGCGCCACCGACGGAGAAGCCTATATCAATGGCGTGGCCGGCGAACGGTTCTGCGTCCGCAACTCCGGCGTCCGGGCCGTGGTGGAAGGCGTGGGAGAGCACGGCTGCGAATACATGACCGGCGGCCGGGTGGTCATCCTGGGCAAGACGGAGAAGAACTTCGCGGCCGGCATGAGCGGCGGCATCGCCTATGTGCTGGATGAGGATAATCACCTCTACCGGAATCTGAACAAGGAAATGGTGCAGATCGAGAAGGTGGAGAATAAATACGACAGACAGGAGCTGGAGGATATGATCCGGAAGCATGTGGAAGCCACGGGTTCGGAGAAAGGCCGCCAGGTGCTGGAGAACTTTGAAGAATATCTGCCGAAATTCAAGAAAATCATTCCGGATGACTATAAGCGCATGATGACACTTTCAGCCCAGATGGAGGAGAAAGGACTGAGCAGCGAGCAGGCGCAGATTGAGGCTTTCTATGAAAGCCTGCGGAAGTAGGAGGAGAGGAAAATGGGAAAACCCACAGGATTTTTAGATTATGAACGCCAGGACAGCCGGTGTACGCCGCCCCTGGAAAGAATAAAAAATTTCCATGAATTTCATACGCCTCTGCCGCTGGAGAAGCAGAGGCTCCAGGGCGCCCGCTGCATGGCCTGCGGCGTGCCCTTCTGCCAGGCGGGCAGGATGATCGCGGGAATGGCAAGCGGCTGTCCTCTGAACAATCTCTGCCCCGAGTGGAACGATCTGGTCTATCTGGGCAACTGGAAGCAGGCGTATCAGAGACTGGCCAAGACCAACTGCTTTCCGGAGTTCACCTCCCGGGTCTGTCCGGCCCTCTGTGAAGCAGCATGTACCTGTAATCTGAACGGCGAGCCGGTGGCAACCAAGGAAAACGAGCGCGCCATCATTGAGACGGCCTGGGAGACGGGGCTTGTGAAGCCGGAGCCGCCTGCCGTGCGGACTGGAAAGAAAGTGGCTGTTGTGGGAAGCGGGCCTTCGGGCCTGGCGGCGGCCATGATGCTGAACCGCCGGGGCCATTCCGTGACGGTATACGAGCGCCGGGATCGGATCGGCGGTCTGCTGCGCTACGGCATCCCTAACATGAAGCTTGAGAAGAATGTGATCGACCGCCGTGTGAAGCTCATGGAGGAAGAAGGCGTCACCTTCGTAACCAACGCGGATGTGGGCGCGGATGTGAGCGCGGCTGAGCTTCTGAAGGAATACGACCGGGTGCTGCTCTGCTGCGGCGCCTCCAATCCAAGGAATATCCAGGCCCCCGGCCGGGAGCTGAAGGGAATTCACTTCGCGGTGGATTTCCTGACCTCCGTGACGAAGAGCCTGCTGGATTCGAATTTTGCGGACAAGAAGTATATCGACGCGAAAAACAAACACGTGGTGGTAATCGGCGGCGGAGATACGGGAAACGACTGCGTGGGTACGGCAATCCGCCTGGGCGCGAAATCTGTGGTACAGCTGGAGATGATGCCCAAGCCGCCGGAAGAGCGGGCGGAAAACAACCCGTGGCCGGAGTGGCCGAAGGTGCTGAAAACCGATTACGGCCAGGAGGAAGCTATCGCCATGTTCGGTTCCGATCCCAGAATTTATCAGACCACGGTGGCCGAATTCATCGGCAATAAAAAGGGCGAGCTGAAGAAGCTGAAGCTGGTAAAGCTGAAACCGGAGAAAGATCCAAATACCGGACGGACGAATATGGTGCCCATAGAGGGCAGCGAGGAAATCGTTCCGGCCGACCTGGTGCTGATCGCGGCAGGATTTCTGGGCTCACAGAAATATGTGACCGACGCCTTCGGCGTGGCCGTGAACGCCCGCACCAACGTAGACACGCGGCCGGGCGGCTACGAAACCTCCGTACCCGGCGTCTTTGCGGCCGGAGATATGCACCGGGGACAGTCCCTGGTGGTATGGGCTATCCGGGAGGGAAGAGAAGCGGCAAGGGCCGTGGATTATTCACTGATGGGATATACGAATCTGTAATCATTAATATATAGAAGAAAAACAGTCAGAAGCAGCGGCAGTGGTGTAATCGCAGCGTATACCGCAGCTTTGCAGTCTGAGGCGTACGGAAGAGAAACGGAGCAGTAAAGTCCGGAGAATTGACAAAGAAATCAGAAGCCGGTATAATCAGACGTGTGACGGCTGTTGTCGGTAAAAGCCGTATTTCGGAAAAGAGGCAGTCATTCGCCCGCTGTTCTGTAAACACGGCTTTCAGACTGTTGATCTTCTTTTTTTGTGCGCACCTCGAAAAGGGGCTGCAGATGGGAGTGATGAAAATGGCAAAATATACCAGAGAAATGATTCTGCAGATGGCAGAGGAAGAGGATGTAGAATTTATCCGGCTTCAGTTCACAGATATGTTTGGCACACTGAAAAATATTGCAGTGACATCCAGCCAGCTGGAAAAGGCATTAGACGGTGAGTGCAAATTTCCGGGCACCGCGGTAAAGGGATTTCCGGGAAGCGAGGAGCCGGATCTGTATCTGTATCCCGATCCGGACAGCTTTGTTATCCTGCCCTGGCGTCCTCAGCAGGGGAAGGTGGCGCGGATGCTCTGCGACGTCTGCCGGGCAGATGGGACGCCCTATGAGGGTTGTACCAGAAGCATACTGAAGAGCTTTCTGCGGGAAGCCCGCGAAATGGGATATTATTTTTATATCGGCTCCGAATGTGAATTTTTCCTGTTTCAGACCGATGAGGACGGAACGCCGACCACCAATACGCCGGAGCGGGCGGGCGCCTTCGATCTGGGTCCGATCGATCTGGGGGAAAACGCCAGAAGGGATATGGTGCTGACCCTGGAGGACATGGGGTTCCAGGTGGAATCCTCCTATCATGAGATGGCCCCCGGACAGCACGAGATTGATTTTCACTGGGCGAAAGGTATAGCTGCCGCCGACAGCCTGATGACTTTCAAGTTCGCGGTCCGTATGATTGCCAGACGGCATGGTCTGCACGCGACTTTCATGCCGAAGCCGAAGACAGGCGTACCCGGTTCCGGCCTGCATCTGAACTTCGCCCTGTATGACCGGGACGGGCGGAATGTGTTCTATGATGAAAATGATCCGCTGAAGCTGTCGGCGGACGCCCGCTATTTCATGGGAGGGCTGCTGGCCCATACCCGCGGGATGAGCGCGATTACCAATCCTCTGATCAACTCCTACAAGCGCCTGGTTCCGGGCTATGAAGCGCCGGTGTACGAGAGCTGGTCTACGCGCAACAGGAGCTCTCTGATCCGGGTGCCCGATGCCAGAGGAAAGCATACGCAGGTGGAACTGCGTTCTCCTGATCCGGCAGCAAACCCCTATCTTGCGCTGACTGTGTGTCTGGCGGCAGGGCTGGACGGAATCCGGAATCATACGGTTCCGCCGGAGCCTGTTGAGCAGGAGCCGGGGGCTATGAGCGAGGCCGAGCGGCAGAGACTTGGGATCACTGCGCTGCCTACGACCATGGGCGAAGCCATAGCGGCTCTGGAGGAAGACGTATTCATCCGCCGGGTACTGGGCGATGATTTCATCAGACGGTATCTGGACGCCAAAAAGGCGGAATGGAAGGAATACATGCCTCAGGTAACGGAGTGGGAAGTGGAAAAATACCTGTATCGCATCTAAAAGGGGAAAGAAATGGGCAGCTTGATTATTGTATTTCCCAAACTGGAGGATGCGCAGAAGATCCGTGACGTATGTGTCCGGCATGGCTTTGAAGTGGCCGCAGTCTGCAATACTGCCGCCGCGGCTCTGTCTGAAATGAATAACCTGGACGAGGGAATTGTGATCTGCGGCTACCGGCTGCCGGATATGTTTTTTACCGAATTCCGAGAGTGTCTGCCGGCCGGCTTTGAGATGCTTCTGGTGGCCTCCGGCAGAGCGCTGAGCGCGGTAGAGGGTTCCGGGGTATTGGCAGTTGCGATGCCGCTGTCAGCCTATGATTTGGTCGGCACACTTTCCATGATGCAGCGGGAAAGAAGCCGCAGGCGCAAAAAAGAAAAGCAGAAGCCGAAGCCGCGGTCAAAGGAAGAACGGGCCGTCATCGAGAATGCCAAGGCGCTCCTGATGGAGAGAAACCACATGACGGAGTCGGAGGCGCATCGTTATATACAGAAATGCAGCATGGACAGCGGGACGAATCTGGTGGAAACCGCGCAGATGATCCTTGCTCTGATGTCCTGTTAAGCATATACCCGCAGAGAAATCGGGAGCGGGGAACGGCGCCGTGCCGTTTGGGAAAAGAAAAAAATGAGAGGAGCAACAAAAGATGTTCAAAGTAAACGAAAACTATCTGAAACTGCCGGGAAGCTATCTGTTTTCCAATATTGCGAAGAAGGTAGCCGCCTATTCGGAGGCAAATCCTGACAAGAAGGACAGGCTGATCCGTCTGGGAATCGGCGACGTGACACAGCCGCTGGCGCCGGCTATTATTCAGGCCCTGCATGCGGCGGTAGATGAGATGGGACAGGCTGAGACATTCCACGGCTACGCGCCGGATCTGGGATATGAATTTCTGCGCAGCACCATTGCCAAAAATGATTATCAGGACAGAGGCTGCGATATTTCCGCGGACGAAATTTTTGTGTCTGACGGCGCAAAGTGCGACTGCAGCAATATTCAGGAGATCTTCAGCCAGGACTGCCGGATTGCGGTCTGCGACCCGGTTTATCCGGTGTACGTGGACTCCAACGTAATGGCCGGGAGGGCCGGAGACTGGAATCCGCAGACGGAGATGTTTTCAAAAGTGACTTATATGCCCTGTACCATGGAGAATGATTTTGTTCCGGAGTTCCCGAAGGAGGCGCCGGATCTGATCTATCTGTGCTATCCGAACAATCCTACCGGATCTACACTGACGAAGGCGCAGCTTCAGGAATGGGTGGATTATGCCAACCGTGTTGGAGCTGTAATCCTCTATGACGCTGCTTATGAAGCTTATATTTCCGAGGATGATGTGCCCCATTCCATTTATGAGTGTGAGGGTGCCAGAACCTGCGCCATCGAGTTCCGCAGCTTTTCCAAAAATGCGGGCTTTACCGGCGTACGCCTGGGCTTTACCGTAGTGCCGAAGGATCTGAAGGACGGCGATGTCGCTTTGCACAGCCTCTGGGCGAGACGCCACGGCACCAAATACAACGGCGCGCCGTACATCATCCAGAGAGCCGGAGAGGCAGTGTATTCGCCGGAGGGAAAAGCGCAGCTGAAGGAGCAGGTAGCTTATTATATGAGAAATGCCCGGGTGATCTACGACGGCCTGAAATCGGCCGGTTATCAGGCGGTAGGAGGCGTCAACGCGCCGTACATCTGGCTTAAGACACCGGAAGGCATGGATTCCTGGCAGTTCTTTGATCATCTGCTGGAGGATGTGAATGTGGTAGGCACGCCCGGATCGGGCTTTGGCCCCAGCGGAGAGGGATACTTCCGGCTGACTGCGTTCGGAACGTATGAAAAAACTGTGGAAGCCATCGAGCGGATCAAGAAGATGTAACGCCGGCTTTGAAAAGCAGGAAAATATTTCCGGGAACCGGGGCCGGGGAGATCAGCCGATTTGTTCTGCTGCTGATCTTCCCGGCCCTTTTCGGAGTTTTCAGAGACAGATGAAGGCTGCAGAAAAACGGGAAATTTTGCAAAAAAGAAGGGAAAATAAATATGAAGAATTGTTCTCTGGAAGAAACAGTACAGACGGTGTTCGGGAAAACTGCACATATAATAAAGCGGGAACGGATTCACGGCGGCGATATTAACGACGCATACCGGGTGCTTCTCTCCACGGGAGACAGTCTCTTTGTAAAAACAAATTCCATAGACAACGCGGAGTTTTTCCGTACGGAGGCTGCCGGGCTGGCAGCCCTTGCATCGTCAGGAGAAATTGGCGTCCCGCAGGTGTTCGGCATGGGAACAGATATGGAAGGGGGATTTTCCTATCTGGCGCTGGAATATCTTGACAGTTCCCGGCGCGGCAGTTCCTATTGGGAGGACTTCGGCCATCGACTGGCGATGCTTCACAGGGCGGACTGCAGCGCCTTTGTGCCTGACGGTGAGAGCGGCATGAAATACGGTTTTACAGAGGACAATTATATCGGTGCCAGCCCGCAGAAGAACATACCGGGAAGGAAATGGGCAGATTTTTACCGTGACTGCCGCCTGATGCCGCAGATAAAAATGGCGGAACGGTATTTTGATTCAGGGCTTTTGAAAAAGGCGGACTATCTGCTGGATCATCTGGATTCTCGCCTCAGAGAGCCGGAATTTCCATCGCTGCTCCATGGAGATCTCTGGGGCGGCAATGTAATGTGCGGGCCGGACGGAAGGGCGTGGCTCATCGACCCGGCTGTTTATGCGGGAGACTTTGAGGCGGATCTTGCTATGACGCAGCTCTTCGGCGGATTTCCCGCTGCCTTTTACGCGGCATACCATGAAGTCAATCCTATTGACCGGAAGGGATACTCCGAACGGAGAGCTCTGTATCATCTGTATCAGCTTCTGAACCACCTGAATCTGTTCGGAACGGTTTATCTGGGAAGTGTGGCGGAAATTCTGCGTTCCATGTAAGGACAGGCATGCCGGGTGGCGCGTCAGCACTTTAAGAGCGCCGGGCAGGGGATTGTTTAACGGAGGGAAGTATATGAATAAAAAGGGAAAAAGATTTGCCTGGCTGCTGCGCGCCGTCTGCCTGACGGCCTGTCTGGCGGCCGGGCTTTCCGGCTGCGGCGCGCGCGCAGGCTCACACGAAACAGTGCAGCCGGTGAAAAGCGGATCAGCGCAGGAACAGGATATCAGTACGGACAGTGCTGCAAAGGCCGGGGAGAGCCGGAATGCCGGAGATATGACCGTGCATTTTCTGGATGTAGGCCAGGGCCTGTCCATACTGGTGCAGTCAGAGGGGCAGACGCTTTTGTATGACGGGGGCGGCAGAAGCGCTTCCAGCTTCACTGTAGCCTATCTGGAACGGCAGGGCGTTGCGGAGATCGACTATATGATCTCGTCTCACTATGATGAAGATCATGTGGCGGGCCTGATCGGCTGCCTGAACGCATTTGACGTCAGACAGGTGATTGGCGCTGATTACGAGCAGGATACAAAGATTTATCAGTCCTTCATGAATGCGGTAGAGGCGGAAGGGCTGACAGTGCTGCACCCGGCTGTGGGCGATAGCTTTGACTTCGGTTCCGGCTCCTTTACCGTGTTGGCCCCGGCGTCCATCGGTGAAGAGGACAATGGAAATTCCGTGGTGATCCGGCTGGATAACGGAGAGAACAGCTTCCTTTTTACCGGAGACGCCAATCTGGACAGCGAGGCGGCCATGTGCGCGTCCGGTCTGGAGCTGAGCTGTGACGTTCTGTCCGTGTCTCATCACGGCTCCGCCACGGCCACGGGCTGGGATTTTCTGCAGGCTGCAGTGCCGGAATACGCGGTGGTTTCCTGCGGGGCAGGCAACAGCTACGGCCATCCGCATAAGGATGTCTGTGACAGGCTGGAAGCTATGGGTATTCCGCTCTTTCGGACGGATCTCCAGGGAACTGTGACGGTGACAAGCGATGGAACAGAGCTTATCTGGGATCAGGAGCCCTGCAACGACTACAGTCCGGGAGAGGAAGGAGATACGGGCACGCAGCCGCAGTCTTCAAAGAAAGAGGCGGGGGAGTCCGGACAGGAGCCGCCGAAGACTGGTTCGGAGCCGCAGCCTTCCGGTGCGGAACAGGAAAACCAGGTCTGGATCTCCGTATCAGGCTCCAAATACCACAGCAGGCCGGACTGCGGCACCATGAACCCGGAGCACGCAGTGGAAATGACCGAGACAGAAGCTGCCGCGCAGGGGTATGAACCGTGCGGCAGGTGCTTTCCGGAATAACTGTTTCGTTTTCGCAGGCAAACAGCGGATTATGCTGAAAAGGGGGATTGTATTCAATCCCCCTTAAATGGTATACTGAAAGCTGATATGGCCGGATAATATTTTCCGGGGAGGGACAAAATGGAAGCATACAGAAGTTTTGCACAGGTCTATGACCTGTTTATGGATAACGTTGATTATGACAGCTGGAGCAGCTATCTTATCGGGCTGCTGAAAAGATATGGCGTAGATTCCGGGCTTGTCCTGGAGCTGGGCTGCGGAACCGGAAATATGACCGAACGGCTGGCCCGCGCAGGCTATGACATGATCGGCGTGGACTGTTCGGAGGATATGCTGGAGATCGCTCAGGAGAAAAAGCTGGAATCCGGACTGGACATTCTCTACCTGGAACAGGATATGCGGGAGTTTGAGCTTTACGGAACGGTTCGGGCGGTTGTCAGCGTCTGCGACAGCCTGAATTATATTCTGGAGGAGGAAGAGCTGCTGCAGGTGTTCCGCCTTGTGAATAATTATCTGGATCCCGGCGGGATTTTTCTGTTTGATCTGAATACAGTCCAGAAGTACCGGGAGATCGGAGAAAGCGTTATTGCGGAAAACCGGGAGGAGAGCAGCTTTATATGGGAAAACGATTTTGATGAGGAATCGAAAATCAATGAATATCAGCTGACGATTTTCCTGAGGGAGGGAAAAGACAGGCTGTACCGGAAGTATGAGGAGCTGCATTGCCAGAGGGGATATTCGCTTGAAAAGATCCGCGCGCTTCTGGAGGAAGCGGGGCTGGAGTTCCTGGATGTCTTTGAAGCCTTTACAGACCGGAAGCCCGGAGAAAAGAGCGAACGGCTCTATTTCGCTGCCAGGGAAAAGGGGAAAAGCCGCAACATGGCGCGCGAATAAGATGTGTATGGCAAACAGAATCACTTTCAGATAAATCAGGAGGATAGAATATGGATTATATTGTAAGAGCATCAGCTGCGGGAGGCCAGGTGCGCGCGTTTGCGGCGACCACCAGAAACCTTGCGGAGAAGGCCAGGTCGCTGCACGATACCAGTCCTGTGGCTACGGCTGCCCTGGGAAGGCTTCTGACGGCCGGGGCGATGATGGGCGTCATGATGAAGGGCGACAGAGACGTTCTGACCATACAGATAAAGGGCGACGGGCCCTTACACGGGATCACCGTGACGGCGGATTCCAGGGGGCGGGTAAAGGGATTCGCGGATAATCCGGAGGTGCTGATTCATGCCAATGCGAAAGGAAAGCTGGATGTGGGAGGCGCTGTCGGCAGAGGATACCTGACGGTAATCAGGGATCTGGGACTGAAGGAGCCCTATTCCGGTCAGGTGGAGCTCCAGACCGGGGAGATCGGTGACGATCTGACTTATTATTTCGCGGTCAGCGAGCAGGTTCCGTCCTCTGTAGGCCTGGGCGTCCTGATGGAGAAAAATAATACCGTAAAGCAGGCCGGTGGTTTTATCGTGCAGCTTATGCCGGGCACAGAGGAAGAGGTCATCGAAAAGCTGGAGAAAAATCTGGCGGGCATTACCTCTGTGACAGAGATGCTGGAGGCGGGGGATACGCCGGAGCGGATACTGGAAAGGCTGCTGGGTAATATGGAGCTGGAGCTCCTGGATACCGTACCCGCGGAATTTTGCTGCAGCTGCAGCCGTGACCGGATGGCCCGGGCTCTGATCAGCATCGGCGCGAAGGAGCTGCAGAATATGATCAACGACGGCGAGCCCGTGGAGCTGAAATGCCATTTCTGCAACAGCGCGTATACATTTACCACGGAGGAACTGAAGGAAATGCTGGCGGTGGCCAGATAGAAAGAGGAGCAGAATGAAAGACGGATTTATCAAAGTGGCGGCGGCTACGCCCAAGACGGCTGTAGCGGACTGCGTGACCAACGCGGAGCGGGCCCTGGAAGCGGTCAGGAGGATGGAAGAGCAGGGAGCCAAAATCATGGTTCTCCCCGAGCTGTGCCTGACTGGCTATACCTGCAGCGACCTGTTCTGGCAGGAGCGGCTGCAGAAAGAGGCCAGGGAACAGCTCAAGCGTCTGATTCAGGAAACGGCCGGCGTGGATGCGCTGATTTTTGCAGGGCTTCCGTGGGAGCACGGCGGGAAGCTGTTCAATGTGGCGGCCGCGTTCAGCCGGGGCAGGCTGCTGGGGCTGGTGCCGAAAAAGTATCTTCCCAATTATAATGAATTTTATGAGATGCGCCATTTTACGCCGGGTTCGGAAAAGGTAGAATGGATCGAGTGGGAAGGGGAGAAGGTTCCCTTCGGCATGAATCTTCTGTTCCGCTGCAGAGAACTTCCCCATCTGACGGCTGCCGCGGAGATCTGCGAGGATCTCTGGGTGCCCGATCCGCCCAGCGTGCGCCATGGGCTGGCGGGAGCCACCGTTATCGTCAATCTCTCGGCCAGCGATGAGATGACAGGAAAGGATACGTATCGGAAGAGCCTGATCACATCCCAGTCAGCCCGGCTGATCTGCGGCTATATCTATGCCAGCGCCGGAGAGGGGGAATCCTCCACGGATCTGGTGTTCGGCGGCCAGAATCTGATCGCGGAAAACGGCACGCTGCTTGCGGAATCCCGGCGGTTCGGCCATGAGATCCTCTGCGGTGAGCTGGATGTGGACCGCCTGACGGCGGAGCGGAAACGGATGACCACGTATCCTGCGGCGGATGCGGAAGGATACGTAACGGTGTCCTTCGATCTCCAGGTGGAGGAAACGGCACTGACCCGCTTTATCGATCCCCATCCCTTCGTTCCCTCCGACAGAACAGGCCGGGAGAAACGCTGTGACGAGATTTTAAGCATTCAGGCCATGGGGCTGAAAAAAAGGCTGGAGCATACCCGCTGCCAGAGTGCCGTGATCGGCATTTCCGGCGGCCTGGATTCTACCCTGGCCCTGCTGGTGACGGCACGGGCCTTCGATGCTCTGGACATACCGCGGGACAAAATACTGGCCGTCACCATGCCCTGCTTCGGAACCACGGACAGAACCTATCAGAACGCCTGCCGCCTGACGCGGTGCCTGGGCGCGACGCTTCGGGAAGTGGATATCCGGGAGGCGGTGACGGTTCATTTCCGGGATATCGGGCAGGATCCGGACAGGCACGATGTGACCTACGAAAACGGCCAGGCCCGGGAGCGGACGCAGATTCTTATGGATCTGGCGAACCAGACGGGCGGATTGGTGATCGGCACAGGAGATCTGTCCGAACTGGCTCTGGGCTGGGCCACCTACAACGGCGACCATATGTCCATGTATGCAGTGAATTGTTCGGTGCCGAAAACGCTGGTGCGCCATCTGGTGCGCTATTACGCGGATACCTGCGGAGACGGAGAGCTGGAAGCCGTGCTGACGGACGTGCTGGACACGCCGGTGAGCCCGGAGCTGCTGCCGCCGGAGGACGGCGTGATCTCCCAGAAAACGGAAGAACTGGTGGGACCCTATGAGCTGCATGATTTCTTCCTGTACTATATGGTGCGGGCCTGTTATGAGCCGGCGAAGATCTACCGGCTGGCCAGACTGGCTTTCCGGGACGAGTATGATGACGCCACGATTCTGAAATGGCTGAAAAATTTCTACCGGAGATTTTTCGCTCAGCAGTTCAAGCGTTCCTGCCTGCCGGACGGGCCCAAGGTAGGTTCCGTGGCCGTATCGCCACGGGGCGACCTGCGGATGCCAAGCGACGCCTGCGTGCGGATCTGGATGGAGCAGGCGGAGGCGCTGGAAGCGTGAAGTATTCCGGAAAGAAACAGGAGGCGTGAAACATTCCGGAAAGCAACAGGAGGCATGAAGCATTTCGGAAAGGAATACAGAGGACGGCCGGTCAGGATTATCTGATGAATGGTAGAATACGACTGCGGCGGAGACCGCGGAAAGGAGCGGAATATGCTGATGGAAGCGGGCGCGAAAGCGCCGGAATTTACACTGAAGGATAAAGATGGAAAGGAAGTATCCCTGTCGGATTTCGCAGGGCGAAAAGTGGTACTGTATTTCTATCCCCGGGATAATACGCCGGGCTGCACCCGTCAGGCATGTGCTTTTGCCGGGGCGTACAGCCGTTTTCAGAATATGGGTGTGGCAGTTATTGGAATCAGCAAAGACAGTACGGCGTCCCATCAGAAATTTGCGGACAAATATGATCTTCCGTTTATTTTGCTGTCAGATCCGGAATTACAGGCCATCCAGGCATATGGCGTCTGGCAGGAAAAGAAAAATTATGGCAAGGTTAGCATGGGCGTCGTACGGACAACCTACATCATTGATGAAAAAGGATTTATTGAGAAAGTGATGCCGAAGGTAAAGCCGGATACCAATGCAGCGGAGATTCTGGACTATCTGGAGCAGCAGAATCAATAAAGAAGAGCAAAGGCGGCGGAAGGGCGGTAAGCGCGTTTTTCCGCCGCCGTCTGTCAGTACGGAACGCGGGAGGGTTTCCATGGAGATCAGAAAAATAACCGGACAGAAAAAACGATACCTGAAACTTCTGCTTCTGGGGGACGAACAGGAGAGCATGATCGACCGTTATCTCGGCCGCGGAACCCTGTACGTCCTGGAGGAGGAGACGGATGTGAAAGCCGTCTGTGTCGTCACCGACGAGGGAGACGGGATACTGGAAATAAAAAATATCGCCGTGGAACCGTCCGGCCAGCGAAAGGGATACGGCAGGCGTCTGATTCATTTTCTGGAAGAAGAATACCATGGCCGTTTTCATACACTGCAGGCTGGGACGGGCGACAGCCCGCTGACTGTGCCCTTTTATGAAAGCTGCGGATTCGCGGAATCCCACCGCATCCGGAATTTTTTCACGGACAATTATGACCATCCGATTTATGAAGGCGGAAGGCGACTGGCGGATATGGTATATTTTCGGAAAAAGATCTGACAGAGCTTGATTTCCTGTCTGATTTGTAGTATATTGTATGTACTTCTCATTTGAACAACAGATTTTGTTTTTGATGAGAATACGGAAAGCAGATATATGCGGAAGCTGCCGTTCATGACCTGTTTGGATTCTGAAAATCTATATTCGTCAAAGTATTCTGGTTCAATTCGAACTGATTTCCAAAGTTTAAAACAATCATAAAAAAGAAAAGCAATCTGCCGGACGTTGTGGTATACTTGAAATAAACAAACCTGATATTTTATGGATATCACCCTTTTGGGTATGAACAGGCAGTTCCTGCATCGCTGGAAAGGTCGGTTGTCATGCAGGAAAGCACAGAAAGAAAATCCGGTCTGTCTCATGCAGAGGATCTGGCGTTCAAATCTGCCGCCGCTTATTTTGGAGAAGAGCTGATTCACTGGCTGGGGGTTCCGGAAAAGGCCCTGCGGGTTGTTCCAACTGAGCTGGTAAAGCTGGAAACCCGGCATATGTATGAGGACTTTCTCTACGAAATGGAAAATGGTTTTCTGTATCATTTTGAATTTGAAAGTGATTCCATTTCGGAAGCGGATTTAAAACGGTTTCGGGAGTATGAGGCGGTTACGGCACGGACTTACGGAATGCCGGTCATCACGTATGTGATTTGTTCTTCGAAAGTGAAGAAGCTGAAAGACAGCATTACAGAGGGCATCAATACATACCGCGTAAAAGTAATCCGCCTGAAGGATGAGGAAGCTGAAGGACTGCTGGAGCAGCTCAGTCTGAAACCCAAAAGAGAGCTGTCGAAAAATGATATGATACCATTGCTGTTTACACCGCTGATGGGCGGATGTCTGACGCTGGAAGAGCGTATTCACAGAAGCGTTCAGATTCTGAAAGAAGCGGAATATGTTCTTTCAGAAACAGATATTCGAAAAATGGAAGCAATACTGTATGTACTGGCAGTTAAATTTCTGGATGAGGAAGGACTTAAGCTGATTAAGGAGGAAATGGCCATGACAAAACTTGGACAGATGATATGGGACGATGCGGTGGAAAAGGGACGTGAAGAAGGAGAACGCATTGGAAGTGAGAAGGCTTCCGAACGTTACAGCCGGCTGATTCTGCTGCTCAGCAGAGAAAACAAAGTCGATCAGATTGTGGAGATTGCGGCTGATCCGGAATACAGAGAGCAGCTTTATAAAAAATACGGGATATGAATCATACGACAGGATATAAACAGTGGGTCATGACGCAAAAGGCTATGGTCCATTTTTTCTGCCTGTTATACAGAAAACACCGGTTCTCATTCAAAAAATGCAGTATATCTGAAACCGTTCCGCACGTCTGTGCAATATGACAGATGAAAGGTGATCACCTGAAACTAATGAGGAGGCTGGCAGATGGATGAGAAAAAATATCTTGCCCGTTTATTTGACAAAGACGAAAAAGCGCTCATATGGTTTATAGACCGATATGCAGCTTATGTCAGTGCAGTAATAAAACGGGTCACAAGAGGAATGGCTCCGCCGCAGGACATTGAAGAAGCGGTTGCGGATGTGTTTTTCGTGCTGTGGAACAACGCCGGACAGATACAGCCGGGAAAAACGAAGGCCTATCTGGCGTCAGTCGCCCGAAATAAGGCCAAAATGCTATTACGGAACAGGAATGTGGCAATTCCCCTGGAAGATGATATACTGATTATTTCCGGTGATGATATCGAACAGAAATTCGCGGAAAAAGAACAGGCCGCTTTTATTAAAAAAGCAGTGTGTTCCATGAAGCAGCCGACACGCGATATTTTTCTCCGATATTATTACTTGTATCAGACAGCGGAGGAAATAGCTTCTGAAATGAAGATGAACTATTCGACCGTAAAAACGTACCTTCACCGAGGACGTGCGCGGCTGAAGGAAATTCTGACGGAAGGAGGATACACAGTTGAAGATTCATATTTCTGATATGTTTAACAAGACTTCGGATTTTGCGCCAGATTTGTCCGAAGAAAAGATTAGAAAAGACGCAGTAAGGAACAAGGTGCTGAAAAAGCTTGGACAGGACACTGCAGAAACGAAAAAAATCCACAGGCTGAAAAAGCCCGTTTTCATCGCTGCTGTTTTAGCGGCAGCAATCGGGGTGTGCGGATTTGCCTATGCATATGTGCGCTGGGCAGGTTTTTCGTATACAGAAGGGCTTACGGAAGCGGATAAAGAAGCGATCGAAGAGCAGGCGTCAAGAACTTCTTCAGAGGAAGTCGATGCAGAAGGAAATATTACTTATTTTGACGAAGAAGGAAATGAAACGATGACGATGACCGAAGAGGAGGCCGAAAAATACTGGGAGCAAATGGAGGCAGAGAGAAATGCCGCTGTTCAGGAAAGCACGGATAAAGTGGATGTCTATACCTTTGATACGGTACCGCAGGGAATTACAGAGGTATTTACCGACGAGACGGGCGTATTTGAAGATTTTATGCTGGGATATCAGTATGCCGCGCTGTTTTGTCCGGAGAACAGTGAGGGATATGCGCTTACGGCGGGAGATACCGTTACGGTAAGCCTGACGGCGAAAGAGCGAGTCGGTATAGAGTTCGGGTATATACTGAAGGGTGTTGCCAGTGAAAGTGAGTTGGTATGGAACACGGATTTTTCTTATGATATGAAGATACCGGAGGATGGGGTTTACTGCTTTTATATCCGGCTGTTCAGCGACCCGGTAGTGGAATTAAGCAACGGAAAACTGGAAATCAGTTGATGCGGATTTTCTGAAATTAATGTGTTTCCCGGCCGGTGCGAACGAATGCACTGGCCGGTAGAACTGTTAGGAAGCTTATTTTTCGCCCGGAACGAAAAGAGAAGTCATATCCGTCCTCTCAAGCTCCAGCAGCTTCACTTTTTTATCGATTCCGCCCGCGTATCCCGTCAGGCTGCCGCCTGAACCGACCACTCTGTGGCAGGGAACGATGATGGATACGGGATTGTGTCCGACAGCTCCGCCCACGGCCTGGGC
>DVJR01000030.1 GCA_018716575.1 Candidatus Scatomonas merdavium
GTTTCAACTGTTTTTAGCTTTGCGGAAGGTGTCCGAAAAGTTCAGTTAGTTCCAATAGAGGGTAGCAGGTTCGGGATTGTCCCGAAAACTCAAAATCTGTTGGTGGCAACATCGTATGGGTTCAAGTCCCATCGCCGGCATTGAAAATGAAATCGAAAAAGAAAAGTCTTGAAAGATCTTGTATGATATTTCGGGGCTTTTTTGTTTCGGAGTTTTGGTTTGACAGACTACAACCTTTGACATATAATGTGCTTAACAAGACAGCCGGAAGGTAGGTATGGGCTACCCGTCCCGGCGAAAGATTCAAACGAAAATAGTCGTCCTATTCTTTACGAGGGAGCAGGACGGCTATTTTTTATGTATCGTCATGGCCAAGGCAATTATGCCCGTCAGCATGGCAACGAAAGCAATCAGATCGTTCCACGTCACATACATAAACACCACCCCTTTCCGCAAGACTCGGAACGGGTAGCGGCCGCCCTGGTAAGCATATTATAATGTCAAGGTGCGATACCATTAGGTATATCGGTTTTTATTTGACAGATCGTCACATTTAACATATAATATGCTTAACAAGACAACTGGAGAGATGGCTGCAACCCATCCGCTCCGGGAAGATTTAAAATCTAGTTACGAAAGTAGTCGCCAATCTTGACCAGAGACAGGGCGGCTACTTTTTATTTTTCATATTCAGGATGGATACGATCAATCCGGCAATGGCCAGGATAACCATAAGCTCTTCATATGTACTCATAATTACCACCCCTTTCGCAAGACCTCGAAACGGGTGGAGGCTGCCCTCCCAGTTGTCCAGGTAAGCATATTATATTATCAAGGCGGAGCGCCGAGGATGATAAAAGCGCTTGAAATGTTGCGACCGGTGGGCTATAATATGCTTAACAAGGAGCCGGTAACCAGGGTAAGGCTGGCCACCCGGTTTCCGAGTTGCGATTTCTAAAAAGAAATAGCGCCTCTACTTTTCCAGGGTGAGGGCGCTATTTTTTGTGGTGAAAAACTAGCGTAATAATTGCACACAGCATTATTACAAACGTGAATAAATCATCGTATGTAACATACATAGGCATTGGCTCCTTTCCGTAGCGGAGGTGGCCAATCATACGCCCTACCGGCTCCCTGGTAAGCATATTATCAAGCGATTCCTGTGGTTCTGTCATAAGGGTGGATACTATTGATATATCAGAAATAGAAAGAAATGTGAGAAGGACAGGGAATGCGGCGGAGACCGCGCGGACCCGTCCGGAGAATGTTCCGGAACAGCGGCAGAACCTGACAGAATACCCGGCGATTCCGGCACGGCCGGTCCGGATGATGGTTCACTGCTGCGTCGATATACTCTTATCCTATTACATCTCTGTGGTAAATGCAAGAAGTTACGGGCGAAAACAAACTTTTATTGACGCATTTCCCCATTAAAACTATACTATATCTGTAAGAAGAAACTGACGGTAAACAGACGATACAATATAGAAAAACAGCCGCGTATCCGGCTGAAAAAGGAGGATGTCATGGAGCACAACACGGAAAAGCTGGTGGACGATATACTGAAGAGCTACAGACGTCATGAGCTGATCACACGTCTGGACGAAGAAAATATCCTGAATAAAGAAATTCTGATAGAAGTGACGGAAAAGATCCGGCAGCTGCTGTTCCCCGGGTATTTTGACCCGAACCGGGTCCGAACGGAATATGCAAAGTTTCTGGTGGGCGAGCGGCTGGAATTTATCCAGTACCATCTGCGGAAGCAGGTGGCCAAAGCACTTGGCAACAGCGAGCTGTGCGAGGAGTGCCGCCGGTCTGCAATCGTGGAAAAGGCGGAAAATCTGGTCTATGAATTCCTCGGCCGCATTCCCGCGATACGGGAATATCTGGAGACGGATATCCAGTCGGCTTATGACGGAGATCCGGCCGCTTACAGCACCGACGAGATCATATTCTGCTATCCGGGCGTATTTGCCATTACCATTTACCGGATCGCTCATGAGCTGTGGCTTCTCGGCATCCCGATGATTCCCAGAATTATCACGGAATATGCCCACAATCTGACGGGAATCGATATCCATCCGGGAGCGACCATCGGAAAATATTTCTTTATCGACCACGGCACGGGTATCGTTATCGGTGAAACGACACAGATCGGGGATAATGTGAAAATTTATCAGGGCGTTACGCTGGGGGCGCTTTCCACCAGAAAGGGACAGCAGCTGAAAGGCGTGAAGCGCCATCCGACCATCGGCAGCAACGTGACTATCTATTCCGGAACCACGATTCTGGGCGGCGAGACGGTGATCGGGGACGGAGCCACCATTGGCGGAAATGCGTTTATCGTCAATTCGGTTTCGGCGGGTACAAAGGTCAGTGTCAAAAGTCCGGAACTGGAGTTCCATGGGGGCGGCCCGGCCGGAGGCGGCAGAAGAGGGCCGGAACAGCCGAAAACAGACTGATCTGTGTTCCTGTGGTATTGAATGTTGCTTTTTGTGGAATGATCGAAGAAAAAATGTGGGATTGTGAATGTTTCGGGCAAATACGTATTGCTATTTTCGTGGGATTGAGTTATAATGAGCCTAATGATGGAATTGTGGAGAACTGTCCCCAAGGAGATAAAAGATGAAGAGATCAAAACGTATAGAAGTACTGGATCAGAGACCTGTGAACCTGGACGGTTTTATTAACGAATGGCCGGAGATGGGCTTTGTAGCGATGAAGAGTCCTTATGATCCGGAACCGTCGGTGAAGGTGCAGGACGGAAGAATTGTGGAGCTGGACGGAAAGAAAAGAGAGGATTTTGATTTTATCGACCAGTTTATCGCAGATTACGCCATTGATGTAGAGAGAACAGAGAAATCCATGGCAGTGCCGTCTCTGAATATCGCCAGGATGATCGTGGATATCCATGTGTCCCGAAAGGAGATTCTGGAGCTGGTATCAGGCATCACCCCTGCAAAAATGACAGAGGTTATGAATCATCTGAATGTGGTGGAGCTGATGATGGGCATGCAGAAGATCCGCGCCAGGCGAACGCCGGGAAATCAGGCTCATATCACGAATCTGAAGGATGATCCGGTGCAGATAGCGGCAGATGCCGCTGAAGGCGCCCTGCGGGGATTCGCGGAAGAAGAGACGACTATGGGTGTGGCGCGCTATGCGCCTCTCAGCGCTATGGCGCTGCTGATCGGCGCACAGGTCGGAAGACCCGGAGTGCTGACCCAGTGTTCAGCCGAGGAAGCTACAGAGCTGGAGCTTGGCATCCGCGGACTGACCACCTATGCGGAAACTCTTTCTGTGTATGGAACTGAAAAGGTGTTTATTGACGGGGACGATACCCCGTATTCCAAAGCATTTCTGAATTCGGCCTACGCTTCCAGGGGACTGAAGGTGCGCTTCACCTCGGGCTCCGGTTCGGAGGTGCTGATGGGGAATAGTGAGAAAAAATCCATGCTGTATCTGGAATGCCGCTGCCTGTACGCGACTAAAGGCGCGGGAAGCCAGGGTATTCAGAATGGTTCAGTAAGCTGCATCGGAGTTCCCGGTTCAGTGCCGGGCGGTATCCGTGAGGTGATGAGCGAGAACCTGGTGGCTGCTCTGCTGGGGCTGGAATGCGCTTCCTCCAATGACCAGAGCTTTTCCAATTCGGATATGCGCCGGACGGCCAGGACGATGCTGCAGTTCCTGCCGGGTACGGATTTTATTTTCTCAGGCTATGCAGCGGAACCCAACTATGACAATATGTTCGCCGGCTCGAATTTCGATGCCGAGGATTTTGATGATTATAATGTGCTGCAGAGAGATATGCAGGTGGATGGCGGACTCCGCCCGGTGACGGAGGAGGAAGTGATCCGCGTGCGGAATAAGGCGGCGAAGGCTGTGCAGGCTGTATTCCGCCAGCTGGGCCTGACTCCTGTATCAGACGAGCAGGTAGAAGCTGTGACCTATGCGCACGGAAGTAAGGACACGCTGCCCCGGGATGTTACCGCAGACCTGATGGCTGCAGAGGATGTGCTGAAACGGGGTATCACCGGAATCGACGTGGTGCGCGCTCTGGCCGAGTCCGGATACCAGGATGTGGCGGAGAGCGTGCTGAATATGCTGAAGCAGCGCGTGGCCGGCGATTACATGCAGACGGCGGCCATTCTGGACCGGAATTTCCATGTAATGTCCGGTGTCAATACGCCAAATGATTACATGGGGCCGGGAACCGGCTACCGTGTGGAGGGCGAACGCTGGGAAGAAATCAAAAGAATTCCTCACATTATTAATCCTAAGGATATTTAGGAGGAGAGAGCATGCAGATCAGTGAAGATTTAGTAAAACAGATTACCGAAGCGGTGATTGCGCAGATGCAGAATGGAAATGCGGCTTCTGCAGCCGCGGCTCCTTCGGCGGCGGTTCCGTCCATGGCGGGCAGAGACCGCATCAATGAGAAGAAGACCTCCTATGCAGGATACCCTAAGGCGAAGCAGGGGACTGATCCGAAGGAAGTGGTGATCGGTGTCGGAGCTGCGTTTCAGAGAGAAATTAAACGAACTATTAACGGCATCCCGCTGGAGGACGTTCTGAAAAATGTAAAGGCAGGCATCGAGGAAGAGGGAATGGTTCCCCGGGTGGTTAAGATTCTGGATACTTCAGACGTATGCTTTATGGCTCTGGAGGCTGCGAAGCTCTCCGGTTCGGGCATCGGTGTCGGGATTCAGTCCAAGGGCACGACGGTTATTCACCAGAAGGATCTGTATCCGCTGTCAAACCTGGAGCTGTTTCCCCAGGCGCCTCTTATGAATCTGGAGACCTACCGGAAGATCGGCCAGAATGCTGCCAAGTACGTAAAGGGTGAGCAGGTGGTGCCGGTACCCTGTACCAATGATCCCATGTGCCGGCCCAAATATCAGGTAAAAGCGGCTCTTATGCATATTGCGGAGACGGAGCAGCTGGACCCGGAGATGGGAATTATCGAATGGGAGGAAAAATAAATGCAGTACCCATTAGGTGAACATGAAAGAGACAGGATCGCATCCAAGACCGGAAAGAAGCTGAACGACATCACTCTGGATGAGGTGATGAAAGGCCATATTGTTCCGGATGATATCAAAATTTCGCATGAAGTTCTGAAAGCGCAGGGCCAGGTGGCCGAGGAGGCGGGAAATGCTCCCATGGCCAGGAATTTTGAACGGGCTGCCGAGCTGGTGGACGTGCCGGACGATGTAATTCTGAAGATGTATGACAAGCTGAGGCCAAACCGTTCCACCAAGCTGGAGCTGGTCATGATGGCCAAGGAGCTTCTGGAAAAATATAACGCGAAGAACTGCGCCCGTCTGGTGATGGAAGCGGCGGAAGTATATGAGAAGAGAGGAATTCTGCTTTGAAACTGATTGCTGGTGTTGATATTGGCAATTCCACAACGGAGGTTTGCGTAGGGGAGGCGGATGACGCGCGTCATATCCGCTTTTTGACCAGCGCTTCCTGTGCGACGACCGGGACGAAAGGCACGGTCGCCAATATCCATGGCATAAAAGCGGCTTTGAAGCAGGCGATGGGGAAGATCGGAAGAGATGTGGGTGAGATTTCTCTGATCCGTCTCAATGAGGCGGCTCCCGTGATCGGGGATACCGCCATGGAGACGCTGACGGAGACGATCATCACGGATTCTTCCATGATCGGACACAATCCCTCAACCCCGGCGGGGGCCGGACAGGCGGTGGGAGAACTGCTGCTGCTGGAGAACCTCTACCGGGCTGATCCCGGGAATCCCTATATTGTGGTGGTTTCCAGGGATCATTCTTATGAAGAAGTGGCGGAACGAATCAACCGGGCGGCGGAGAAGCTGGATATCGAAGGACTGATTCTGCAGGCTGATGAAGCAGTCCTGGTGGAAAACCGGCTGGATAAAAAGATACCGATTATCGACGAGGTGTCCCGGATTGATCGGGTGCCGGACGGCAAGACGGCGGCGATTGAGGTTGCCCTGCCGGGGCAGACGATCCGGATGCTTTCCAATCCTTACGGCATTGCAACGCTCCTGGGCCTGGATGCCGAAGAGACACGCACGGTTACGCCGATTGCCAAAAGCCTGATCGGAAAGCGGAGCGCTGTGGTGATTAAAACGCCCAATGGAGATGTGCGTGAGAACGTGCTTCCGGCCGGAGAAATATATCTGGATGCGTCCAACAGCACAAAGGTGAATCTGGACGAAGGAGCGGAAAAGATCATGCAGGCTGTCGCCGATGCCGGGACAATCCGTGATATTACAGGACAGGCCGGAACCAATGTGGGCAATATGCTTGCGCGGATTAAGAAGGGAATGGGAGAGCTGAGCGGCGAGGAGCACGCGGATATCCGGATTACGGATATTCTGGCGGTGGATACGCTGGCACCGGTGCTTATATCCGGCGCTCTGGCGGGAGAAACCTGTCTGGAAAAGGCAGTGGGCATAGCAGCCATGGTGCGGACCCAGCAGCTTCCCATGCAGAAGATCGCGGAGCGTCTGGCGGAGGATCTGCACACCGAAGTGACGGTGGCCGGAGTGGAGGCGGTAATGGCAAGCCTCGGCGCGCTGACCACGCCGGGCACGAAGCTGCCCCTGGCGATTCTGGACATGGGCGGCGGTTCTACAGATGCTGCCGTGATATATGAAGACGGTCATGTGGTTCTGACACATCAGGCGGGAGCCGGAGAGCTGGTATCCATGCTGATAGAGACAGAACTGGGGCTGGGCGACAGGCATATGGCTGAACAGATCAAGAAGTATCCTCTGGCGAAGGTGGAAAGCCTGTTCCACATGCGGCTGGAAAACGGGCAGATGACCTTCGTGGAGGATTCCATAGATCCGAGATTTTACGGCAGGGTCGTACTGCTGGCGGAGCAGGGGCTGATCCGCATGGAAAAGGACATTCCCATGGAGAAGATCGTCCAGGTGCGCCGGGACGCCAAGAAAAAAGTGTTTGCAACCAATGCCTTCCGGGCGCTGCGGAAAGTGGCTCCCGGTCATGATTTGAAAAATATTTCCAACGTAGTGCTGGTAGGAGGGTCGGCTGAAGATTTTGAGATCCCCGAAATGCTTATGGAGGAATTTGCCAATTACCGGATTGTCTGCGGGCGCGGCAATATCCGGGGGTCAGAAGGCCCCAGGAACGCTGTGGCCACAGGACTTGTGCTTTCATATACGGGAGAACAGAGATGATCAGCAGGAGGCCTTCGATTTTTATCTATACCAGCCAGCCGGATATGGATTTTCTGCGGGAAATCAGGGCGGGCATTGAAGAAGAGGGCGTATTCTGCGAGGTCTTTCCGCGGGAAGGAGCAGATTTGGATACGCTGGCCTATGAAGCGGCCAATGATTCCATGCTGGGGAGCGGCATCGGTCTCTGCGGTGTGGACGCGGCTATGCAGATGCGGGGGCTGAAAAAAGGACAGAACGCGGAAAGTTATCACATGCCTACTTATGAGCAGTGCAGGAAGCTTGGTGCTAACAGCGCCAGAGCAATCAAGAAGCTGCCCTTCAAATAATGGCGCGGAATTTTGAAATTCTGCCGGAACAGTGACGGCAGAAAAGTGGCTGCGCATACAGAACTTGGAGTACGAGGTTTTCGAAATGAAAATTTACACGAAGAAAGGTGACAATGGAAGAACGTCTCTGCTGAACGGGACGGGAGTGCTCAAGACGGATGACCGGATTGAACTGCTGGGAACTATTGATGAACTCAGCAGCCATATCGGACTGGCGAAGGTGCTTTCGGGCGAGCAGCTGCGGACGGAGCTGACGCATATTCAGAAAAATCTGATGCACATCATGTCCGGCGTCGCCGATCCAATGAAAAAGGATTATCGTTTTGACGAGAGGGAAACCGATACCCTGGAGCAATGGATTGACAGAATAGAGGATTCTTTCCCGCGTGTGAAGGATTTTGTGCTGTACGGCGGCTGCGAACAGTCAGCGCGGCTGGACGTGGCCAGAGCCGTGGCTCGTCGGGCGGAGAGAAGGTTTCGGCTGGTGGCACAGAAGTACATAGCGGACAAGAAGGCCATGCAGTACGTGAACCGTCTGTCGGACTATCTGTATGTGGCGGCGCGCTATGCGGATTATCAGGCGGAAAATAACCGCGCGGAGGGCGTGCGGGAAGATGTAATCCGCGGCATTATGAAAAATATTGATACCATAAAAGAGTAATAGCCCGACAGGGCAGGAAAATAATTGCCGCGGCAGAGGAGGGACTGCTGTGGAAGAAAGAGCGAAAGCTGCAGCGGCAGAAATAACAGAGATCGCGGCGGAAAGAGAAAAGATTCTGCCGGACAGCGGGAGGTAACCCGCATGGAATTGAAAGGAAGCAGGAAAGATGGCAGTATATCGGCTGGCAGATCTGACAGTTCAGGTCGATGGCGCAAGTGAATATACAGGCCGTGCGATGAGCAGATATCAGGCAGATGCGGCCGCGGCCGGAAAGCCTGATATTTTTGTATCCGTGACGCCGGAAGTGGTGGAGCGGGAACGCAGGCTGGAGGGCGATGAATTCAGCAGGGAATACCTGGAATGTATGAGTGTGTACCGGGAATTCTGCGAGCAGGCGCTGTTTTACGACGTTCTCTTTTTCCATGCGTCTGCGGTGGCGCTGGACGGGAACGCCTATCTGTTCACCGGACCTTCCGGCATCGGAAAGTCCACCCATGCGCGAATGTGGCGAAAAGCCTTTGGAAAATCCGTGCTGATGATTAATGACGATAAGCCACTGCTGCGGTTCCGGCCGGACGGCGTCTACGCCTACGGCACGCCCTGGGACGGTAAGCATCATCTGAATACGGATATCCGCCTGAAGGTGAAAGGTGTCTGCATTCTGGAGCAGGCATCCTGGAATGAAATCAGGAGGGTTTCTTTTCCGGAAGCCCACGATATGATACTGAGCCAGGCGTTTCATGCGGAAAACTGGGATCACAGGCAGGCGGTGAAGAAGATGATTAATCTTCTGCTGAACCGGGTTCCGGTTTACCGGCTGAAGTGTACGGCGTCCACACAGGCAGCCTGCCTGGCCAGGCAGGTCATGGAGCAGGGAAACGGAAGAGCATGGAAATAAAGGTGCTGAAGAAAAAGGATCAGAAAGAAAAGCTGGAGCATATTCTGGAGACGCTGGATGAACGCTACGGGACGAAGAAAGAGGGCTTTTACCACGAACAGCCCTGGCAGCTCCTGGCAGCCATCATGCTCAGCGCCCAGAGTACAGACCGGCAGGTGGACGAAGCGCTTCCGGGCCTGTTCGGAAGATTCCACAGCGCCAGAGAGATGGCGGAAGCGCCCCAGGAAGAGATCGAGGACTATATCCGGTCGGTAGGCCTGTACAAAAGCAAGGCGCGGAATCTGAAGAAGTGCTGCAGGCAGATTGTGGAAGAGTACAGCGGCCAGGTGCCGGATAAGATCGAAGAGTTGTTGAAGCTGGCCGGCGTAGGGCGAAAGACAGCCACCCTGTTTCTGGCTGACGCCTATGGAATACCGGGAGTCACGGTAGATACCCATGTATTTCGGATTTCCCGCAGGCTCGGGTGGGCGAAGGGCAAAAATCCGGAGCAGGTGGAAAAAGAACTGGAGAAAGTGCTGCCGGTGGAACACTGGAACCGGATCAATTTTCAACTGATCTATCTTGGCAGGGAGATCTGTACGGCTCGAAAAGCCAGGTGCGAAATCTGCCCGCTGACGGAATGGTGCGCGAAGAAAATTCCGGTTTGACGGGGAAGGTGCAAGGACGAAAACCGAACGGCCAGAAAACGCCGCTGTATTCGGATGCTGTTTCGGGATGCAAGACCATCTATACGATTTTGAACTTTTGCTAAAACCGGCATCGAAAGTGGAGAAACTCGCTGTCGCTCAGACAGTCTCCCCTTTCGATACCAACGCAAAAGCCCAAAACCGCAAGATGGTTAGCATCCCTACAAAGGCATCCGGATACAGCGGCGTTTTCTGGCCTGCTTTCTTTCCCTCTGCACCCGAACCTCGCAAAGCTCCATGGCAGATGATAACAGGATCACATCGCAATCGATACAAGAATACGGTTCAGGGAACAGAAGCTGAGAAACAATCGTATTGTTTGGGAATAGAATACGGCGGCGTT
>DVJR01000031.1 GCA_018716575.1 Candidatus Scatomonas merdavium
CGGCCTCCACCTCAACTTTTATAATACATGGTATATTGTCAGGAATCAAGTTATTTTTTCTGAGGATCCGGAAGCAGGCCCGGAAGCAGGCGAACCGTCATCTGTCCCGCCGCCACATCCACCTGCAGGATGCACTGCCGGATGGCGGGAATCAGAACTTCGCCGTATTTCTCCGTGGCTACGCAGTAGACATCGTTGGCTCCCGTCTCGATGACGTCCTTTAACTCCCCCAGCGTCTCTCCGTCCTCGGTGCGGACGGACATACCCAGAAGATCTGCGATATAATATTCATTTTCTTCCAGCGGCACCGCCTGTTCTCTGGATACATACAGCTCACAGCCCCTGTATTTCTCCACCTCATTAATGGAATCAAATTCCCGAAATTTCAGGATTACCATCTGTTTAAAATATTTGACGCCCTGCACCTTCAGCTCCAGCTGCTCCTTTCCGCCCCGCAGATACACTTCCTTCAGCCTGCCAAACCGTTCCGGATCATCCGTAGTTGGGAATACCTTTACTTCGCCGCGAATTCCGTGGGTGGATGTGATAACGCCGATTTTCAAAAACTGTTCCATTTTTTTCTCCCGTCTGTCAGGTCTTATCTTTCCCATCGTTCTGCATAACTTCATTATACCTGTCCCGCATGCCGGCGGTACAAAATATCCGAAAAAAGCGGCCGAAGAAAATCCGTATTCGGAATTCTCCGGCCGCTCTTTGCACCGTCTCAAAGACAGCCTTCTGTCACTGCAGAATTTCAACTACAACCTTCTTGTCGCTCCTGGAAGAGGCGGCCTTCACCACAGAACGGATCGCTTTCGCGATACGTCCCTGCCGTCCGATCACCTTTCCCATATCAGAGGGTGCAACCTTCAGTTCAATCAGCAGATCATTGCCGCTTTCCGTCTGGGTAACGACTACCTCATCAGGATTTTCGACCAGAGATTTTGCAATTACTTCCACTAACTCTTTCATCACAAGATACCTCCGCCCGTGAATTATTTCTCAATACCTGCCAGCTTGAAGATCTTGCCCACAATTTCAGTCGGCTGCGCGCCGTTTGCAAGCCATTTTTTAGCCGCCTCTTCATTCACGCTGTATACGCTGGGATCCTGATTCGGATCGTAGGTGCCGATCTCTTCGATGAATCTTCCGTCTCTCGGAGAATTGGCATCTGCAACAACGATTCTATAGAAAGGAGCTTTTTTCTGTCCCATTCTTCTTAAACGAATCTTTACTGCCATCTTTTTCACCTCCCTGTGAATTATAATCTATTTGAGAACAAATTTCCGGTTAAAACGGGAATTTGAGACCTCCTAATCTGCCGCGTTTGCCTTTCATCATACCGGGCATCTGCTTCATCATCTTACGCGTCTGCTCAAACTGTTTTACAAAACGGTTAACCTCTGCCACGCTGACTCCCGCCCCCTTCGCAATCCGGTTCTTCCGGGAAGGATTCAGAAGATCGGGATTAGCCCGTTCTGCCGGAGTCATGGAATAGATCATGGCTTCCTTCCTCGCCATATCCTTCTCATCCACCATGCTTTCCAGATCCTTCATCTTCCCGCCGACGCCAGGCAGCATGCTCAGCACGCTGGAAAGGCCGCCCATCTTCTTCATCTGGTTCATGCTCTCCAGATAATCGTCGAAGCCGAACTGAGCCTTCCGCATTTTCTGTTCCATCTCCCTGGCCTTGGACTCGTCCAGATTTGCCTGAGCCTTCTCAATCAGGCTCATGACGTCACCCATGCCGAGAATCCGTGACGCCATCCGCTCCGGATAGAACTGCTCCAGATCGGAGAGCTTCTCTCCCATACCCACATAGAAAATGGGCTTGCCGCAGATCGCCCTGATGGAAAGGGCGGCCCCGCCTCGGGTATCGCCGTCCAGCTTGGTCAGAACCACGCCGTCTATGCCTACTTTATCATTGAAAGTCTCGGCCACATTGACCGCATCCTGTCCGGTCATAGCGTCAACCACCAGAAGAGACTGATCCACGGAAACAGCTTCCCGTATGGCGATCAGCTCCTGCATCATATCTTCATCTATATGAAGCCGTCCGGCCGTATCCAGGATCACCACGTTCAGCCCGGAGCTCTTCGCATGCTCCACCGCCGCCCGGGCGATATCCACAGGCTTCTGCCTGTCTCCCATAGAAAAGACTTCCACGCCCTGCTTCTCTCCGTTGAGCTGAAGCTGTTTAATAGCAGCCGGCCGGTAGACGTCACAGGCCGCCAGAAGCGGCCGTCTGCCCTTTGATTTAAGCTTTCCGGCAATCTTGGCTGCCGTCGTGGTTTTTCCGGCGCCCTGCAGACCTACCATCATGACGACAGAAATCTCACTGCCCGGCTTCAGCGCCAGCTCGACAGACTCTGATCCCATCAGGCGCACCAGCTCATCGTGGACAATCTTGATCACCATCTGTCCGGGATTCAGGCCGTTCATCACATCCTGTCCCACAGCCTGCTCCTGTACGGATTTTGTGAACTGCTTCACTACCTTGAAGCTGACATCTGCCTCCAGCAGAGCCATCTTAACTTCCTTCAGAGCGCTTTTTACGTCCGCTTCCGTCAGCCTGCCCTTGCTCCGCAGCTTTTTAAACACGTTCTGCAGTTTTTCCGTTAAGCTCTCAAATGCCATATCTGTCTATAACTCCTCCAGAATGTCCGAAGATATATTTCGAATCTGTTCCATGCGCTGCTCCAGGCTTCCGCTCTCCTGCTCCGCCGCCGTCAGCGTCTGAATCTGTCTCACGCTTTCGCGGATATGCAGAAACTTCTCCACCAGATGGAGCTTGGCCTCATAGCCCTCCAGGAGCCTGCCGCACCGTTTGATCATATCGTGAACTCCCTGCCGGCTGATTCCCTCTTCCTTCGCCACCTCACTGGCGGAAAAATCATTGAATACCACTTCCTCATAGATTCGCCGCTGATGCTCCGTCAGCAGCTCGCCATAAAAATCGTAGAGAAGCGACTGTACTACAAATTCTTCCATCTGCATCACCGTTGACATCATACTATATGAAAACCGGCCTGTCAAGTAATTTTTCTTGACAAGCCGGAAAATATTCAGCCTCTTTCCTCCAGGTCATGATATTCTCTGTGATGTCCCACATATTTGTACGCGGGCCGGATGATTCTGCTGGCATTGACCATTTCCTCAATCCGGTGGGCCGACCATCCGGAAATACGGGCGATGGCAAACAGCGGCGTATACAGCTCTTTGGGAAGGCCCAGCATGGTATATACGAAACCGCTGAAGAAATCCACATTGGCGCAGACCGGCTTCAGAAGCCTTCTGTTTCTGGCGATGCACTCGCCGCCGATTCTCTCCACCATTTCATACAGATGAAATTCCCTCTCAAGATTTTTCTCCTCGGACAATCTTCTTGCATATTCCTTCAGAATAACCGCTCTGGGATCAGATTCCGTATAGACCGCATGTCCCATGCCGTAGATCAGCCCCGCGCCGTCGAAGGCCTGTCCGGACAGTATCTTCTCCAGATATTCCCGGATCTTCTCTTCGTCCTCCCAGTCGTCCACATTGGCTTTAATATTTTCAAACATCTCCTGCACCTTCAGATTGGCGCCGCCGTGCTTTGGCCCCTTCAGAGAGCCCAGAGAAGCCGCCACCGCCGAGTAGGTATCTGTACCCGAGGAGGATACTACATGAGTTGTAAAGGTGGAGTTGTTGCCGCCGCCGTGCTCTGCATGGAGAACCAGCGCCACATCCAGTACTCTGGCCTCCAGCTCCGTATACTTCCCATCCGGATGAAGCATCTGAAGCAGATTTTCAGCCAGAGAGAGGTCGGGTTTCGGATTCCGGATGAACAGGTTATGGCCCAGATGATAGTGACGGTATGTATTGAAGCTGTAAACAGCCATCAGCGGCATCTTGGCGATCAGGCTTAAGGACTGGCGCAGAATATTCGGAATTCCCGTATCCTCCGGATTGTCATCATAGGAATAAAGCGTCAGCACGCATTTCTGCAGAGAATTCATCATATTGGTGCTGGGCGCCTTCATAATGACATCTCTTGTAAATTCCTCCGGCAGATTCCGGTAGCTGCTCAGGATATCTATAAAATCATAAAGCTGCTGCTTTTTCGGAAGCTCCCCGAACAGAAGCAGGTAGGTGATCTCCTCAAAGCCAAACCGGCGCTTCCGAAAGCCTCTTACCAGGTCGGCCACATTGTAGCCCTGGTAGAACAGTTTGCCGTCCGCCGGGAGTTTTGCTCCCCTTTCCGTCACTTCGAAACCTACTACATCCGAGATTTCTGTCAGCCCCGTCAGCACACCCTTGCCGGTGGAATCCCGAAGCCCTCTCTTCACATCGTATTCCGTATAGAGCGTCATGTCAATCCGGCCTGACCTGCGGCTCTTCTCTACCAGTTCGTTTAACTTTTCTTCCCGATTTTCCCGGTTTATGGTCATAGTCTCATTCCTTTCATGCTGCCGCCCGTACCGCTGCGGCCGTCTTTAAATTTTCCTGAAATTGTCTCTTTTACCATATTACTTACTTTCCCGGGAACTGTCAACCAAATTTATTCCTTCACTCCGGCAGCTTCAGCCCCTTCAGCGCGTCCGCAAAGGCATTGTTCACCGGCTGCTCTGCTTCCTTTTTCTGTTTTGCCAGATAACGGGCCACGTCCTTTTTGCTGACGCCTCCGCCCTCTCTTTTCCGACGCTCTTCGAATTTCTCCATCTTTTCCTTATGACCGCAGGAGCAGATGAATACGGCAGTTTCGCCCTTTCCCGCCAGCTCCATCCGCTTGTGGCAGACCGGACAGCGGGCATTGGTCGTCCGGGATACCGTCTCCCGGTAACCGCACTCCCTGTCCTGGCAGACCAGCAGTCTGGAATTCTTTCCATTAACGGCCAGAAGCCGTTTTCCGCAGCGGGGGCATTTTTTATTCGTCAGATTGTCGTGACGGAAAGTGCCTTCTTCAGTGCGGATCTCCTGAATCAGACTGCCGGCATACTCCCGTATATCCTTCATAAAGATCCGTCGCTTCAGACGCCCTCCGGCAATCTCCGACAGGCGCAGCTCCCAGGCTGCCGTCAGCTCCGGCTTCTTCAGATCCTCCGGCACCAGCTTCAGAAGCTGACGCGCTTTGGAAGTGATATGTATCTCATTTCCCTTCTTTTCCAGCAGAAAACTGCGGAAGAGCTTCTCAATAATATCGGCCCGGGTGGCCACCGTCCCCAGTCCCCCTGTCTCGCCCAGGGTTTTCGCAAGCCTTTCGTCCTTCTTCTCCATAAAGCGCACAGGATTCTCCATAGCCGCCAAAAGCCCGGCTTCCGTAAAGCGCGCCGGCGGCTTCGTCCTGCCTTCCGTCACAGCGCTTTTCTGAATCTTCAGTTTCTGTCCCTGACTGACCTGCGGCAGCGCCTGATCCTTCAGCTCCTCCTGTCCCGCTTCCCTTTCCTCTTCTTCCTCTTCAGCTTCTCCGGCTCCGCCGTATACTTCCTTCCATCCGTTGGAAAGTACGATCCTGCCTTTCGCCGCAAAAAATTCCCCGCCGCATTCTCCGGTCAGCCGCGTTTCCTCATACGCGCACGGCGGATAAAAAACCGACAGGAAGCGGCGCACTACCAGATCGTAGATCTTCCGCTCCTCCGGGCTCATATCCAGCAGGCGCACATACTGCTCGGTGGGAATAATCGCATGGTGATCCGATACCTTCGCATCATTGACAAAGGACGGCCTGCCCTTCAGCTCCGCCTTTTTCGCCCGGGCGGCCAGTGTTTTATAAGGACCTGCGCTGACAGCTTCCAGGCGCTCCGCCAGCGTCGGGATGATGTCTGATGTCAGATAGCGGGAATCCGTCCGGGGATAGGTCAGCACCTTGTGGTTTTCATAGAGGCGCTGCATCAGATTCAGCGTCTCTTTGGCCGAGAAGCCGTATTTCCGGTTTGCGTCTCTCTGAAGCTCTGTCAGATCGTACAGCTGCGGCGGAGCCATGGTCTTTTTCTTCTTTTCCACGGCTGAAAGCGTCAGGCTCCCGGACGAGACAGCATCCCTTATTTTCTCCGCCCTCTCCCGGGACTGAATGCGGGTTCCTCCGCTCTTTCCGTCCTTCCAGGTAAAACGGATTCCATCCGCCTGTACCGTCACGCCATAGTAAGGCTTCGGAACGAAGGAACGGATCTCATCCTCCCTGCGTGCGATCATAGCCAGAGTGGGCGTCTGCACACGGCCACAGGACAGCTGGGCATTGTATTTGCAGGTCAGGGCCCGGGTGGCGTTGATTCCCACCAGCCAGTCCGCTTCCGCCCTAGAAACTGCGGCTTCGTACAGATGATCGTAGGCTGAAGCATCCTTCAAGTGCTGAAAGCCCTCCCGGATCGCCCGGTCTGTCACGGAAGAAATCCAGAGACGCCGGCAGGGCTTTCTGTTTCCCGCCTTTTCGAGAATCCAGCGGGCCACCAGCTCCCCCTCCCGTCCGGCGTCCGTGGCGATTACAATATCGCCCACATCCTTCCTGTGAATCAGCTCCCGAACCAGATGAAACTGCCTGCCCGTCTGAGGAATCACCTTGATCTCCAGCTTCTCCGGCATAATGGGCAGAGCCTCCAGCTTCCATTCCTTATACTTTTTGTCATAATCCTCCGGATCCTGCAGAGTGACCAGATGGCCCATGCCCCAGGTGACCACATACTCTTTTCCCTCCATGCAGCCGCCGCCCTTCTGCGCGCACTGCAGAACCCTGCCGATATCCCGCCCCACAGACGGCTTTTCAGCGATGACCAGCGTTTTCATACAGACACCTCCAGACTGCCGGCAATACACCTTTTTGCACTGCCGCCCTTGATAAAATTTCAAAATCTGATATACTGACAAAGAATGTGGAAGTCAAAGACCCCGCAGCAAGCTACAGGGCAGCAAAGCTGCGGGGTCTTTGACCCCCGCGGCAGCTGCCGGATGGACACGCAAATATGTCCGCCCGGCTCGTTACCCGCGGGAATAAAAAAAGAGCCGGAAATCAGACTCGAACTGACGACCCCTTCATTACGAGTGAAGTGCTCTACCAACTGAGCTATTCCGGCATCACGCACACGCGCAATAATTATTATACATGATTTTCGAAAAAATTCAACACTAAATTTAAATTTTTTTCAGACAGGAGAATTTCATGAACAAACCTACCGAAAGAGAAAATCTGGATATACTGGAACAGCATTTCAGAGACGGCTGCAAACTGAACTGTGTCCAGAAGCTGGGCGTGGAAATCGAGCATTTCATCGTCCGCAGCGACAGCGGGGAAAGTGTCACCTACTATGAGGAGCAGGGCATTGAATCCATTCTCCGGGAGCTGGCGCCGGAATTTCCCAGACGCCACAGCGAGGACGGGCACCTGCTGGGCCTCTACAACAACGATTACGCCATCAGCCTGGAGCCGGCGGGGCAGCTGGAGGTCAGCATCGTTCCCAAGGAAAGCATCTGCGTAATTCAGAAGATCTACCAGTCTTTTCTGAAGCAGCTCTACCCGCTTCTGAAACGGCGCCGTTTCCGGCTGGTCACCCTGGGCTATCAGCCGGTCAGCCAGGTGGACAGCCTGCCGCTGATCCCCAAAAAGCGGTATGAATATATGGATCACCACTTTCAGACCGCCGGGACCCGCGGCCGCAATATGATGCGGGGCACGGCGGCCACCCAGGTTTCCATCGACTACTGCTGCGAAGAGGATTTCCGCCGGAAATACCGGGCGGCGTATCTTCTAATGCCCGCTCTGAAGCTGCTGACAGACAATACGCCTGTTTTCGAGGGCAGGCCTTGCGACGGATACCTGACCCGGACAAAGATCTGGAATCACGTGGATCCGGCCCGCTGCGGCATCTTTCCCGGCCTTTTCCGGGAGGATTTCGGCTTCCGTTCCTATGCGGAATATCTCTGGAATCTTCCGCTGATCTTCCGGCCCGACGGAAACAAAGCAGTCTACACCGGCTCCCGCCCCACCAGAGAACTGTGGGCCGACAGCCTGCTGACGCCGGAGGACGTGGAGCACATTCTCTCCATGACTTTCCTGGACGTCCGCCTGAAAAACTACGTGGAGATCCGGGGCGCGGACAGCATGCCCCTGGAATATGTCATGGCGTATCTGGCGCTGATCAAGGGTCTGTTCTTCACGCCCCATGTGCTGGAAGCGCTTCTGGAACGCCTGCCTCATACAGAGGAAGCCATCCGAACCGCCGAACAGGAACTGTCTGCCCGGGGTTATGAAGGAATTCTCTACGGCACGCCTGCTCCGGAATTCCTGTGGAATCTTCTGGATCTGGCCGAAGAACATCTGGACGGCGGAGAGGCCCTCTGTCTGCTGCCCTTCCGGCAGAACATTCAAAAACGCACAACAGTGAAAAGGGAGTATTATGGAAACAATACGAAAACAATACCAGCAGATCATTGAAGAAAACTTTGAAGAAAACCGCAGCGCCGCTTTCCGAACCAGGGATTATCTGGAGCATTCCTCCGTGGCCTACCACGGCCGCTGCGTGCGCACCCTGCAGATCCCGAAGATTTTTACCCCGGAAACTGCCGGACAATATGAACAGATCGTCACCGTCACTTACCACATTTTTCAGAAAATCATCCGGGAATATCTGGACAATCCGGCATACCGGAAGCTCTTTCCCTTTTCTCCGGAGCTGGAAGAGCTGATTCTGACGCCCCGGCTCTACGACAGCCTGCTGCCCATCGCCCGGTTTGATATCTTCTATAATGAAGAAAACGGTTCCTTCCGCTTCTGCGAAATCAACACCGACGGCACCAGCGCCATGAACGAGGATTATGTGCTGAACCAGGCCCTGGAACTGAATCCTGCCCATCAGGAAATGAAAAAGCGGTATCGGTTCCGCCAGTATGAGCTCTATGATTCCTGGGTAAAGACCTTTCTGGATATTTACGGCACCTATGAGAAGAAGGTTCCCCATCCGCACGTAGCCATCGTGGATTTTCTGGAAAACGCTTCCATCACGGAATTCGAGGAATTCCAGCGCCGCTTTGAAAAAGCCGGCGTTTCCTGTGAAATCTGTGAGATCACAGAGCTGACCTGGCAGGATCACCGTCTCTGCTCTCCCACGGGGCAGCCCATAGACGCCGTCTACCGCCGGGCCGTCACCGCGGATATCTGTAAAAATATGGCACAGATTCAGCCGTTTCTGGAAGCCGTGCGGCACCAGGACGTCTGCATCATCGGCGCTTTCTGCACCCAGATCGTCCACAACAAATGGCTGTTCAAAATCATCCGGGAAGAACCGACCCTGTCTCTGCTGTCGCAGGAAGAACGGGAATTCGTGCTGGAACATTTTCCTCCCACATATCTTCTGGACGGAGAGGACTGCGATCTGGAAGAAATCCGGAAGGAGAAAGACCGCTGGCTGATCAAGCCCCTGGATTCCTATGGTTCCAGAGGCGTATACGCCGGCTGCGACGATACGCCAGAGCAGTGGAAAGCCCATGTGGACGCCTGCCTGGGACAGGGCTACATCGTGCAGGAATACTGCCCGCCCTACCGCACCGGCAATATCTGCTTTGTGGAGGACGCCGTCTTTAAGGAATATACCAATATGTCCGGTCTCTTTGTATACGACGGGAAATTCGCCGGGATTTATTCCAGGCTGTCAGACGGCGGGATTATCTCCAGCCAGTACAATGAAAAAGCGGTGGCTTCGCTGGTGGCGGAGCCGGTCTGAGGGGAAAAGTCAATACAGAAACCGCCAGTAATGAAATAAACCGGACGGAGGCGGAAAGCCGCCCCGCACCGGCTGCTGTTTCTGAGCGCAAGACTGTCCAAGTCATTCCGAAGCTTTGCAGGAATTATAAAAGCCTCTGGTTTTTGCCAGATGATTTATGTAATACAACTAAAATCATCTTATAAAAACTCAGAGGCTTTTTCTGACAGAATCATATATGACGTTGGATTCTGTTCGCTTTATGTATCTTATTCTATTTTTGCCTGTTATAAGTTCAGGCTGCTTTTTTGTTCATATAGCCGCCTACAGCAACGAGAGCCAGAATAATAATACCAAAAATGATGCCGCCGGCCGGCACTTCCATATACATCTGGCTGAAAATAGAACCAGTCCAAATCCAATCGATAATCCGGAATACAATAGCGATAATGGCCATTATAAACACTGTATTGCCTTTCTCCGGCTTGCCGCAAAGCGCAATAGCACAAATGCCGACCACCAAACCAAAAACGGATACACAGATCAGCTCAAATACCGCAATTCCACCAAGTCCGGCCAAACTCAACAGGCCCATAGAGCTCAACGTCTGAGCTACTCCTACAACAGCAAGGATGGTCAAAATAATCCCGACCACCAACAGTAAAATTTTTCCAGGAGCATTATTCGTTCTCTGTGGCTGATAGCCGCCTCCCTGATAGCCGTACGGCTGACCGCCATAGGGCTGATTAGGCTGACCCTGATAAGGATTGCCCTGATTGGACGCCTGATTAACCTGGCTTCCGCATTTCGGGCAGAAGGTTGCGTTGTCCGCTATTTCTGCTCCACAATTCTTGCAAAACATAACTATTCCCTCCTGTATGTTATTTATTGCATGACACTATTATGCCGGAAAAATCAGAATATTGCAAGTACTGTTCCGTAAAATCATCGTTTATCCCCTGATTTTTGTGCCCCTTCCGTCTCTTTTTCCCAGTTTCAGCTTATTCAGCGTCAGTTCTCTGTCATGATACGGTATGGAAAATTCTATCCGGCTGGCCAGAAGCCAGGCATCCTCCACCGCGTCTTCCTCTCCCAGCCGGATGCCGCGGACGCCGATGGCGGTCTTTTTCTTCTCGGGCACCTCATCCAGGGAGAACCGCAGGAAATAGCCTCCGGCACTCTTCAGCACCAGATAATCGTTGGGTTCCGCCGGGCCGACCAGCAACAGGCGGTCCTCTTCGCCGGACAGCTTCGTCGCGGCGATGGTACGCTTGGCCACGTCAAATTCGCTTCCGTCCACGATCTTTACCATGCCGGCGCGGGTGGCAAATACCAGCTTCCCGGTTTTCAGCTCCGCCATGCTTCCCACATAGATGATCTGCTCCTTTTCGCTGGAATAATTGCACAGATTGTCCGCCGGCGTTCCCTT
>DVJR01000032.1 GCA_018716575.1 Candidatus Scatomonas merdavium
AATACGAAGAATGTCATGGGGATTTACACTTCCTTCAGTCAGCTCATCGCCAGCCTCCAGAACTGCGCCGTCGGTAATTTTGATTCTGGAACCGTAGGGGATCAGGTATGTCTTGGACACACCTTCTTCCTGATCGGTTACGATGATTTCCCGTTTTTTCTTGGTATCCTTGATGGTGGCAACACCCTTGATCTCCGTAATGATCGCAAGGCCCTTGGGCTTCCGCGCTTCGAAAAGCTCCTCCACACGGGGAAGACCCTGAGTAATGTCGCCGCCGGCCACGCCGCCGGTATGGAACGTACGCATGGTCAGCTGTGTTCCGGGCTCACCAATGGACTGAGCCGCAATGATGCCGACTGATTCGCCCACCTGCACGGCTTCGCCGGTAGCCATGTTGGCACCGTAGCACTTGGCACAGATACCAATATGGGAACGGCAGGTCAGGATCGTACGGATCTTCACCTTCTCATAGGGCTTTCCGTTCTCGTCCACACCTTCATTGACAATGCGCGCCGCCCGCTTGGGTGTAATCATATGATTGGCCTTGACAATCACATTGCCGTCCTTATCCTTGATGGTCTCGCAGGAGAACCGTCCTGTAATACGCTCCTGCAGTGACTCAATTTCTTCCTTTCCATCCGCAAAGGTCTTGACATACATACCCGGAATCTCATCCTTACCGGCACAGCAGTCTGTCTCACGGATGATCAGTTCCTGGGATACGTCTACCATTCGCCTGGTCAGGTATCCGGAGTCGGCCGTACGAAGAGCCGTATCGGACAGACCTTTACGGGCTCCGTGGGCGGACATGAAGTACTCCAGAACATCCAGGCCCTCACGGAAATTGGACTTGATGGGCAGCTCGATGGTATGTCCCGTCGTATCCGCCATCAGTCCGCGCATGCCGGCCAGCTGTTTGATCTGCTTATCAGAACCACGGGCTCCGGAATCAGCCATCATAAAGATGTTGTTGTATTTATCCAGGCCTGACAGCAGCGCGTGCGTCAGCTCGTCATCGGTCTCCTTCCAGGTCTCCACAACCTCTTTGTACCGCTCTTCATCGGTAATCAGACCCCTCTTATAGTTCCGGGTGATCTTGTCCACCGTATCCTGGGCCCTGGCAATCAGCTCCGGCTTCTGAGGCGGCACGGTCATATCCGAAATGGATACGGTCATGGCCGCACGGGTAGAATATTTATAGCCCATGGACTTGATGGAATCCAGCACTTCCGCAGTCCTGGTCGCGCCATGCGTATTGATGACTTTTTCCAGAATCTGTTTCAGCTGTTTCTTGGCCACCAGGAAGTCCACCTCCGGAAGCAGTTCATTGCCCGGCACGGTCCGGTCTACATATCCCAGATCCTGGGGCAGGATCTCATTGAACAGGAACCTTCCCAGCGTGGAGCTGACGTGAGCAGAAATGGACTCTCCGTCTGCATTGGTTCCCTGGCAGCGCACGGTAATCCGGGACTGCAGGGTAATATAGCCATTCTCATATGCCAGAATCGCTTCGTTTACATTTTTATAGAAGGTGCCTTCGCCCCTGGCTCCCGGACGTTCCTGAGTCAGATAATAAATGCCCAGAACCATATCCTGAGAGGGAACTGCCACAGGGCCGCCGTCTGACGGCTTCAGCAGGTTGTTGGGGGAGAGCAGCATAAAACGGCACTCCGCCTGAGCCTCTACGGACAGCGGAAGATGAACAGCCATCTGGTCGCCGTCAAAGTCCGCATTAAAGGCGGTACATACCAGCGGATGCAGCTTGATGGCCTTGCCTTCAACCAGAATGGGCTCAAAGGCCTGAATACCCAGTCTGTGCAGGGTAGGAGCACGGTTCAGCATAACCGGATGTTCTTTGATAACTTCCTCCAGCACATCCCATACCTCCGGCTGCAGCTTTTCCACCATTTTCTTTGCATTTTTAATATTATGCGCCGTTCCGTTAGCCACCAGCTCCTTCATAACGAAGGGCTTGAACAGCTCAATGGCCATCTCTTTCGGCAGACCGCACTGATAGATTTTCAGCTCCGGTCCCACGACGATAACAGAACGTCCGGAGTAGTCCACACGTTTTCCCAGAAGGTTCTGGCGGAAACGTCCGGATTTTCCCTTCAGCATATCGGACAGGGACTTCAGCGCACGGTTGCCCGGACCCGTCACCGGACGGCCGCGGCGTCCGTTGTCAATCAGAGCGTCCACTGCCTCCTGCAGCATACGTTTCTCATTGCGCACGATGATATCCGGCGCTCCCAGCTCCAGCAGTCTCTTCAGACGGTTATTCCGGTTGATAATTCTCCGGTACAGATCGTTCAGATCGGACGTGGCAAACCGGCCGCCGTCCAGCTGCACCATAGGACGCAGATCCGGCGGAATAACAGGAATGGCATCCATAATCATCCACTCCGGACGGTTGCCGGACTCCCTGAATGCTTCCACAACTTCCAGTCTTTTAATAATTCTGGCGCGCTTCTGGCCCGTAGATTCCTTCAGGCCCTGCTTCAGCTCGGCTGATTCTTTCTCCAGGTCAATAGCGCACAGCAGCTCTTTAATCGCTTCAGCGCCCATACCTACCCGGAATCCGTCTCCATATTCCTCACGGGCATCCTGATATTCCTTTTCAGTCAATACCTGCTTGTACTGCAGACGGGTATCTCCGCCGTCCAGCACAATATAATTGGCAAAATACAGCACCTTTTCCAGCGTCCGCGGAGACAGATCCAGAATCAGTCCCATTCTGGAAGGAATCCCCTTGAAATACCAGATATGGGAAACCGGCGCAGCCAGTTCAATATGGCCCATACGCTCCCGGCGTACGGAGGATTTTGTAACCTCCACGCCGCAGCGGTCACAGATTACGCCTTTGTAACGGATTTTTTTATATTTTCCACAATGACATTCCCAGTCCTTGGAGGGCCCGAAAATACGTTCACAGAACAGGCCGTCCTTTTCCGGCTTCAGAGTCCGGTAGTTAATAGTCTCCGGCTTCTTCACTTCACCATGGGACCACTCCCGGATTTTCTCCGGAGAGGCCAGACCGATCTTAATCGCATCGAATGTCATCGGTTGATAAGTGGTTTCTTTATTTACTGTTTCCGGCATTTGATTACCCCTTTCGTCAGATCTACGTTACTCTTCACCGCCGTCGAAGCTCTCCTCCAGATCGCTCAGAAAAGCTTCGTCCCCGTCGTTTTCTTCCTCGATATCGATCAGCTCTTCTCCGTCAAACTCCTGTTTTCCGAAGCCGTAGGCGCCAAGAGAGTTTTCCTCATCCTCGCGTCCGGAATAGCGGTCTCCTTCGATAATTGAATGCAGATCCGTATCTCCGTAATCCACAGTTTCCATAATTTCCACTTCAGTGTTATCATCTTTCAGCACCCGTACATCCAGTCCCAGGGACTGCAGTTCTTTCAGCAGCACCTTAAAGGATTCCGGAATGCCGGGTTCAGGTATATTCTCGCCCTTGATAATGGCCTCGTACGTTTTCACACGTCCTACCACATCGTCGGATTTCACAGTCAGAATCTCCTGCAGCGTGTAGGATGCGCCGTACGCCTCCAGAGCCCACACCTCCATCTCTCCGAAACGCTGTCCGCCGAACTGGGCCTTTCCACCCAGAGGCTGCTGCGTAACCAGGGAGTATGGTCCCGTAGAACGGGCGTGAATCTTATCATCTACCAGATGATGCAGCTTCAGATAATGCATGTGTCCGATTGTCGTCGGACTGTCAAAGAATTCACCAGTGCGTCCGTCCCGGAGAAGGACCTTTCCATCTCTGGAAATGGGAACTCCCTTCCATACAGATCTGTGATCCTTATGCTCATCCAGATATTCGTAAACCTCCGGAAGCAGCTCTTCCCTGTGCTTCGCTGAGAATTCGTCCCAGGACAGGTTCACATAATCGTTGGCCAGCTCCAGGGTATCCTGAATATCGATCTCGTTTGCGCCGTCAAATACCGGCGTGGAGATATTGAAGCCCAGCGCTTTGGCCGCAAGGCTTAAGTGAATCTCCAGCACCTGTCCGATATTCATACGGGACGGCACGCCCAGGGGGTTCAGCACAATATCCAGCGGGCGGCCATTGGGAAGGAAGGGCATATCCTCAACCGGCAGCACACGGGAAACGACACCTTTGTTTCCGTGACGTCCGGCCATCTTGTCACCTACAGAGATTTTTCTCTTCTGGGCGATATAGATACGAACCGCCTGATTCACTCCCGGGGACAACTCGTCGCCGTTTTCTCTGGTAAATACCTTGGCATCCACAACGATACCGTATTCTCCGTGGGGCACCTTCAGGGAAGTATCGCGGACCTCACGGGCCTTTTCTCCGAAGATCGCCCGCAGCAGCCGTTCCTCCGCCGTCAGCTCCGTCTCTCCCTTGGGAGTCACCTTACCCACCAGGATATCTCCTGCGCGGACCTCTGCGCCGATGCGGATGATACCGCGCTCATCCAGATCCTTCAGAGCGTCATCACCTACGCCGGGCACATCCTTGGTGATCTCTTCCGGTCCCAGCTTGGTATCTCTGGCTTCCGCCTCATACTCTTCTATATGAATGGAAGTATAAACATCCTCCTGCACCAGCCGCTCGCTCAGCAGCACGGCGTCCTCGTAGTTATAGCCTTCCCAGGTCATGAATCCGATCAGCGGATTCTTGCCCAGCGCCAGCTCGCCGTTGGAGGTGGACGGACCGTCCGCAATTACATCACCGGCCTCCACATGATCGCCCTTGCTGACAATGGGGCGCTGGTTGTAGCAGTTGCTCTGGTTGCTTCGCATGAACTTGGTCAGATGGTATACATCTCTGGTGCCGTCCTCATTGTCCACCCGGATTTCCTTGGCAGACGCATAGGCAACGGTTCCGCTCTTCTTCGCCACCACGCAGACGCCGGAGTCCACGGCAGCCTTGGATTCCATGCCGGTACCCACAACCGGCGCTTCCGTAAACAGAAGCGGCACAGCCTGACGCTGCATGTTGGAACCCATCAGCGCACGGTTGGCATCGTCGTTCTGCAGGAACGGAATCAGAGCCGTAGCCACAGAGAATACCATCTTCGGGGACACGTCCATGTAGTCAAACATCTGGCGCTCATATTCCTGGGTCTCATCGCGGTAACGTCCGGATACATTCTTGTGAATGAAATGGCCTTCCGCATCCAGAGGCTCGTTGGCCTGCGCCACATGGTAATTATCTTCTTCGTCGGCAGTCATGTAAACTACCTCGTCCGTAACTCTCGGATTCTTAGGATCTGTTTTGTCAATCTTCCGGTAAGGCGCTTCCACAAAGCCGTAGGTATTGATACGGGCGTAGGAAGCCAGAGAGTTAATCAGACCGATATTGGGGCCTTCAGGCGTCTCAATGGGGCACATTCTTCCGTAATGGGAATAGTGTACGTCACGGACCTCGAATCCGGCCCTGTCACGGGACAGACCGCCGGGACCCAGGGCAGAGAGACGTCTTTTATGGGTCAGCTCGCCCAGCGGGTTGTTCTGATCCATAAACTGAGACAGCTGCGAAGAACCGAAGAACTCCTTTACCGCAGCCGTCACCGGCTTGATATTGATCAGAGACTGGGGAGAAATCGTATCCATATCCTGGGTGGTCATACGCTCCCGCACTACCCTTTCCAGACGGGAAAGGCCGATCCGGTACTGGTTCTGCAGCAGCTCGCCCACCGCGCGGATACGGCGGTTGCCCAGATGATCGATATCGTCATCGTTGCCCAGACCGTGCTCCAGGTGCATGTTATAGTTAATGGATGCGAAAATATCATCCTTTGTAATGTGCTTGGGAATCAGATCGTGAATCTGACGCCGGATGGCTTCCTTGATTTCCTCCAGGTCGGTATGCTCCTCCAGAATCTTCTCCAGAACCGGATAATATACCTCTTCTGTCACGTGAACCTCCTTCGGGTCCACATCTACCCAACGGGTAATATCCACCATCATATTGGAAAGAACCTTTACCGTTCTTTCCTCTGTCTGAATCCAGACGTACGGCACGGCTGCGTACTGGATGTCGTCCGCCAGCTCCCGGGTCACCGTTGTGCCCTTTTCAGCGATGATCTCGCCGGTAGCGGTATTAACTACATCCTCCGCCAGCACATGGCCGCGGATACGGTTCCGGAAGGACAGCTTTTTATTGAATTTATAACGGCCCACCTTCGCCAGGTCATAGCGGCGCGGATCGAAAAACATGGCATTGATCAGACTCTCGGCACTCTCCACCGCCAGCGGCTCGCCGGGACGGATCTTCTTGTAAAGCTCCAGAAGGCCTTCCTGGTAGTTGGTAGCCGTATCCTTGCCGAAGCTGGCCAGGATCTTCGGCTCCTCGCCGAACAGCTCCACGATTTCCGCGTTGGTGCCCACGCCAAGGGCGCGGATCAGAACCGTAATCGGAACCTTTCTGGTCCGGTCGACACGCACATAGAACACATCATTGGAATCTGTCTCATACTCCAGCCATGCGCCCCTGTTGGGAATCACCGTGCAGGAGTAGAGCTTCTTGCCCAGCTTGTCATGAGCGATTGCATAGTAGATGCCGGGTGAACGGACAAGCTGGCTGACGATAACACGCTCTGCGCCGTTGATTACGAAGGTTCCCGTCTCCGTCATCAGAGGCAGGTCTCCCATGAAGATCTCATGCTCGCTGATTTCGTCTTTTTCCTTGTTATACAGGCGCACTTTGACCTTCAGCGGCGCCGCGTAGGTGGCATCGCGCTGCTTGCACTCTTCGATGGAATACTTTACGTCGTCTTCGCACAGCGTAAAGTCTACGAATTCCAGACTGAGTTTTCCGCCGTAATCCTCAATCGGAGAGATGTCATCAAAGACTTCATGAAGACCTTCGTCAAGGAACCAGTTGTAGGAATCCTTCTGAACTTCAATCAGATTGGGCATTTCCAAAACTTCTTTTTGTCTCTGGTAACTCATTCGCATACTTTTTCCGCTGGTAATCGGACGTATTCTGTTTTTCTCCATTGACGTTTCACCCCTTGTGTGTATAATATTTATTATGAAGATGCATCACAACCCCTGTATTTTGTGTAAAATTTCTTTTACATAACGCAGGAGAAGGCATATCTTTCCATAATAGTGCATTTTTTACTGTACCACAAAAAATCAAGGGTGTCAATTGAATTTTTTACAGGAAAATTGTACTTTTTTTCATACCCGCGAGACGCATCGCAATTTGGATTCTTCGGGCGAGGTCACAGCTACGCTGTTCCATAAGGGATACCCGCAGGGCATACCCTTCTATATTTTCACAGTTTCCCGTTTTTGCAAGTCAGAAAAAGAGTTCCTCTGCCGTAAAATGCTGTATGATTTTGGCCTGAACCGGCCTGATTCCGTCCGCTGCCAGGGCAGTTTGCCGCCCCGGCGGCTGACACAACTGATTTGTTATAGAAAAGATTAAAGTTCCGACAGTTTTTCGAATGCTTCGATACTGTCTGCGCGAGCCGCGATCTTCAGAAGCTTCTGCAGCTTCTCGACATCCCGGATGGACAGGATTCGCTCACGCAGTTCTCCGGGCACCTCGCCCAGC
>DVJR01000033.1 GCA_018716575.1 Candidatus Scatomonas merdavium
CGGTTCAGCGGAGAATTCTGGTTTAATGAGACGGAGCTTTTCGTTGTTCTGAATTTGGAAGGAACAGAGATTCTTCCGGGGGAGACGGTTCCGCTGGAAAATTTCTTTGCCAGGGCAGGAAGAAAATCAGAAATAGAGGAGGGCTTTGCGGCGGCAATCCGGGAAAATCATCCCATGCTGCAGACAGAGGAAATTCCCACAGGCTGGTGTTCCTGGCTGGTATACGGGCCGGAAGTGACGGCACAGAATATTTATGATAATTTAAAGGCGATCAAGGAGCGGGGGCTGAATCTGAAATACATACAGATCGATGACGGGTATCAGCCGTATATGGGAGACTGGCTCTCGGCTTCAGACGCATTTGAGGGCGGCAGCAGAAAGCTGTGCCTGGATATAAAAGAACAGGGCTTTGAACCGGCAATCTGGGTGGCACCCTTTATTGCGGAAGAGAAATCGGAACTCTTCCAGACACATTCGGACTGGTTTGTAAGGGATTTGGAAGGAAAACCCCTTGCGTCGGACCGGGTGAGTTTTGGCGGCTGGCGCTGCGGCCCATGGTATATGCTGGACGGAACCAACCCGGCGGCGAGGCAGTATCTGACCCATGTCTTTAAGACCATGAGAGAAGAGTGGGGCGTGAAATATTTCAAACTGAACGCGAATATGTGGGGAGCTCTGCCCTTTGGACAGCGGTTTGAAAAGAACAGGACCTGTGTGGAGGCCTACCGGATGGGAATGAAAGCCATTCTGGAGGGAGCGGGTTCTGACAGCTTCTTGTTGGGCTGCAATGCGCCCATGTGGCCCTCTCTGGGTCTTGTGCATGGAATGCGGGTTACCAATGACAACGCCAGGAATTTTAATGTGTTTGCCGGTATTGCCGGGGAATGTTTCCGGAGAAACTGGCAGCACAACAGGCTTTGGATCAATGACCCGGATACGGTCCTTCTGCGGAACCGGGGACAGGAGATCTTGGATCCTGCCGGAAATAGCATGATCGTTGACAGCAGTCTTACACGCAGTGAATTTTTATTTAACGCCGCGTATACGCTGGCGTCGGGAGGAATGGTGCTGTCCGGGGATGATATTACGGAATTTACGGAGCAGAATGCGGAGGATTTGAAGAAGCTTCTGCCTCCAGCAGGAGTTGCCGCAGTATTTGATACGGATGATTTTACCGTTGGAAGGATTCCGCTTGGGTCAGAACAGATTATCTGTGTATTCAATTATGAAGCGGAGGAGCGCTCATTTGAGATTCCCATGGGCAGACCGTCGGAAGTTATCGATTTCTGGTCAGGAGAGAAGCTGGACTGCCGGGAGGAGACAGTGCACACCGTTTCTTTGGCAGGACATTCCGCGCTGGTGCTGCGAGTTCAGTACGAATCGGAATGATTATTTACATTACATAAGGAGATTACACGTATGAGAAAGTATGAAAATCTGCAATTTATTCATGAAAACACTCTGCCCCCTCGGGCTCATTACATTCCCTATGATACCCTCGAGAAGGCTCTTCAGGGACAGAAAGCGGCTTCCGAGTATTATAAACTGCTGAATGGAGAGTGGGATTTTCGATATTTTTCCAGGGACATAGACTGTCCGGAAGAAATCACGACGTGGGATAAGGTTATGGTGCCCTCCTGCTGGCAGATGACAGGATACGAGAAGCCCTATTATACCAATGTCAATTATCCGTATCCGGTGGATCCGCCCTACGTTCCGGATGACAATCCGCTGGGCGTATACCGGAGATTTGTGACTGTGACTGCCGAGGAGGCGGCACGGGAGAATACGATTGTCTTCGAAGGCGTTGCGCCATTCTTTGAACTCTTTGTAAACGGCGCTTATGTGGGATGTTCCTCCGTCTCGCACTCCACCTCAGAGTTTGCCGTTGACCTGAAGGAGGGGGAAAATGAAATCCTTGTGAAGGTCTATAAGTGGTGCGTATCCAGCTACCTCGAGGATCAGGATTTCCTGCGGAATAACGGAATTTTCCGGGATGTATATCTTTTAAGCAGGCCCCAAGGACATCTCTTTGACATCAACATTGGCTTTGATTCAAAAGGGATTTACTATGACGGCAGCTATCGGGTGTTTGACGCGGAGGGAAAAGAGACGGATCTGGCAGACCCGGTTCTCTGGAACGCGGAGCAGCCATACCTGTACACCGTGGTTGTGGAGGAAGCAGGAGAATTCATCCCTGTAAAAGTCGGCCTGCGTGACCAGAAAGTGACGAAGGAAGGAGAGCTTCTGATCAACGGCGTCAGCGTGAAGCTGAAGGGCGTCAACCACCACGATACCCACGGTCACAACGGGTATGTCCTGACGTATGAGGAGATGCGGGAAGAGCTTCTGCGCATGAAGGAACTGAACATCAATGCCATCCGTACCTCCCATTATCCGCCGCAGCCCGCGTTCATCGAGCTGTGCAATGAACTGGGATTCTATGTGGTAGACGAGGCGGATCTGGAAAGCCATGGATTCACTACAAGAGATGCGGGATGGGCGTATGACGCAGATCCCATCTGGCCTGCCAGCAACGAGGCGTGGAAAGAAGCCTTCACAGACCGCGCGGCCCGGCTCTATGAACGGGACAAGAACAGTACCTGCGTGGTGATGTTCAGTCTGGGAAATGAGAGCAATTACGGGGAAAATTTTGCGGCTATGAGCCGGTACATCAGAGAGCGGGAAAGCCAGAGAAAGGGTACCAGCAGGCTGGTGCACTATGAGAATACGTACTGCAACAACCCGGTGAAAAAGGACCCGGATACCGTGGACGTTATCAGCAGGATGTACTGGACGCCGGCAGAGATGGTGGCGCACCATGAGGAGACCGGAGACAACAGACCCATGTTCCTGTGCGAATACAGCCACGCGATGGGCAACGGCCCCGGAGATGTCGTGGATTACTGGAAGGTTATTGAGCGGCATCCGTATATGATCGGAGGATGCATCTGGGAGTGGGCCGACCATGTGGCGCCGGATGAAAACGGAAACCTCTGCTATGGCGGAGATTTCGGCGAGGAAACGCATGACGGCAACTTCTGCTGCGACGGTCTGGTATTTTATGACAGAAGCTTTAAAGCGGGCTCCCTGGAAGCCAAGTATGCTTACCAGCCCATGGCGGCTTCCTGGGAAAACGGGCTGCTGACGGTTAAGAATAAATATGATTTCCGGAACTTTTCAGAGTTTGATTTTACATGGGAAGTGACGGCGGATGGCAATGTGACATCCCAGGGAAGTCTGGAGCTTGCGGCAAAAGGCCATGAGAGTGTGACCGTACCCTTACCGCTGGAGATTCCGGAGAGCAGATACGGAACATATTTAAGAATTTCCATGAAAAATAAGGCCGGATATGAGACTGCTTTTGAGCAGATCGAGCTGGCTCCTGCCGGAAACGAAGCGGCTGTTCAGACAGAGGCGCAGGCGGTTGTGATCACAGAAGAAGGAGAATACGCACGGATTACAGGGGACGGTTTCAGCTATCTGTTTAATCTTCATTACGGCTGCCTGGAGTCCATGGGAGGCTATCTGAAAACACCGATGAAGCTGACGGTCTGGAAAGCTCCCACAGACAATGAGCGCAGGGTGAAGAATCAGTGGTATGAGGAAAAGTACGACAAGGTGCACACAAAGGTATACGGCTATGAAATCAGCGGCAGCAGCATTACCGTGAAGGCTTCCCTTGCGCCTGTGGCGAGAAGTCCGTTCTTCCGCTATGAGGCAGTCTACACCTTCTTCGCGGACGGACGCATTGACGTGAAGCTGGACGGTGATTTCAGCCGCAGCAGAACCTTCCTTCCGAGACTTGGATTTGAGTTTAAGGTGGCTGAGAAGGAATTTTCCTACTTCGGATACGGACCCGGCGAATCTTATATCGACATGCACCACGGCTCCTGGATGGGAATGTTTGAGAGCAGCGCTGAAAAAGAATATGTTCCTTATATCAAACCGCAGGAACATGGAAGCCATTATAACACCAGATATCTGAAGCTGGGCAAATACGCTTTCGCGTCCAGACAGGGATTTTCTCTGAATGTGTCAGAGTATACATCGGAAGAGCTGACAAAGAAAGCGCATAATTTTGAGCTTGTGAAAGACGAATATACGAATGTGCGGATTGACTATAAGGTCAGCGGCATCGGCTCCGCCAGCTGCGGCCCGGAGATTTATGAGCAGTACAGAATGAACGACGAGAAGGTACATCTGAAGTTTTCTATTTTCGCGGACTGATGAAAATGGGGCAGGGGAGGAGCTTTCAGAGACAGAGAGAAGACTATGAATAAAAAAATTGAAATAGGTTTGATCGGGCTTGGAGGCCGCGGGCAGGGGCTGTTGGAGCAGGTGTTCATTCACCATCTGGATGTGGAGATTGCGGCTGTCTGCGACGTATATGAAGACCGGTGTGAACAGGCAGCTGATTTTCTGGAAAAGCAGGGAAGAAAAAGGCCTGAGACGGTCACAGACTACAGAAAAATCCTGGAGATGCCTCAGATTAACGCGGTGATTCTGTGCACCTCGTGGGATCATCATCTGGACATCTGCATGGAGGCCATGGCAGCGGGAAAATACGTTGGCTGCGAGGTGGGCGGCGCCTATTCGGTAAGAGAGTGCTGGAAACTGGTGGAACA
>DVJR01000034.1 GCA_018716575.1 Candidatus Scatomonas merdavium
CACCCAGTCCAAACTCCGGCCTGCCACGGAGTACACCTATATTTTTTCCTCTCTGATCCGCTGTCCGATCTGCGGGCGGTGGTTTACCGGTGTACTGAAGAAGCAGAAATTGAAAAACGGCGGGATCAGTATGTATCCCCGGTATCTCTGCGCCCCGCGGTATGACCGGCATCCATCCGCCTGCATTTCAGAAAGTGTGGTGGAAAAGTATATGGTCGACCATATATTTTGCGGAATCCGGGATCTGACCCTGCAGATTTCCGTGCGTGAGAAATCACAGCAGCGGCACCCGACGGTATCCCTGAAGCGCCTGGAGGAAGAGCTGCAGCGTTTGAATGTAATGTTTCAAAAGGGAAGAATTACAGAAGAATTTTATGATCAGGAATATACCCGACTGGAAGAGGAGATCCGCCGGCAGACAGCTGTACCGTATGCAGAAATGAAAAAAAGGCACGCAGAACTCTCAGAGACCTTCTGCGCCGGCTGGCAGGATATCTACTACCGGCTGGACAATGAGAGAAAGCGTGCCTTCTGGAAGTCAACGATTTCAGAAATCAATGTTGACCCTGTAACCCATAAGCTGTGCGGGTTTAAATTTTTAATCTGATGGTGTAGTAAATTTGCAAACACAGTTGAATTCGAACCCTCCGCCACCGCGCTGGAGGAACAGGGCGACGGCTTCGTTGTAGCTTCCGTCGGCGAGGAATCCGGCTACGTTCCCTATACTGCCTTCAGCGCGAAATCCAGTTATATGGAAGAGCACCCGGAGATCATCCAGGCCTTCACCGACGCGCTGCAGAAAGGCATGGATTACGTGCAGACCCACACGCCTGAGGAAATCGCAGAGGTCATCGCCCCTCAGTTTGCGGAAACCGAACTCGGCACCATCACCACCATCATCACCCGCTATTATGAACAGGACACCTGGAAATCCAACCTGATTTTCGAGCAGGACAGCTTCGACCTGCTGCAGGATATTCTGGAAACTGCCGGGGAACTGACAACGCGGGCGCCCTATGAAGAGCTGGTAACGACGGAATATGCCAAAGCCGCAGTAAAATAACCGTACCGTCTGACAGGAAACAGAAAAAGTATACTTCAAAAGCAGTTGTGAAACGCAGGCGAGCCGCCCGATACAGAATAATTTCCGGGACTATTCTGTATCGGGCGGCTCGCCGCATTCTCTGGCGGCCTTCTGAGGCAGTCTCCTCCGTCAGTCTGCCGTCTGCCCCGCTTCTCCCTTCCGTTTATGAATATGAATATAATACATTACCGCCACAAATATCATGGCCGCCGTTGCCGAAAGACTGATGGGATAGACATTCATAATCGTCTGGAACGTCCGGCTGTGGGGGAACACGAACTGAATCCACATGATACGGATGCCGCACACGCCTATGATCGTCAGCACGGCGGGCACCAGAGAAATGCCGAATCCCCGCAGATACCCGGACAGCACCTCATACAGCAGGCTGAACACATGGGCCGTCACGATTGTCATCAGCCGGATATACCCTACAGATACGACGTCGGGGTCGCTGTTGAAGACGGACAGCAGCGTCCGCCCAAAGAACAGGATCAGGGCGATCGCCGCCCCAAGGGTGATAAGTCCCTCGACGATACAAAGCAGCAGCGTTTTTCTGCACCGCCTGATCTGCCCTGCTCCGTAATTCTGTCCCACGAACGTGGTGCAGGCCTGGCTAAAGGAATTCAGGATGTCATAGGTGATGATTTCTATATTATAAGCCGCGCTGGAAGCCGCCATAACGACCGTACCCAGGCTGTTGATGGAGGACTGAATCACGATGTTCGCCACGGAAAACACAGCGCTCTGAATGCCCGCAGGCAATCCGATCCGGAATATTCTCTTCAGGCTTGCCGCATCGATCCTCAGATTTCTGGCTGATACGCGGATCTCCCGCTGCGAATGCCGAAGCTTCTGGTACAGGATTACGGAGCTGACGCCGTTGGAAATGACCGTGGCAATGGCCACGCCGTTGACCGTCATGTGCAGAACGATTACGAAGAACAGATTCAGCACCACATTAAGGACCCCGGAAAATGCCAGGGCAAGCAATGGTGTCTTCGTTTCCCCTACGCTCCGGAATATGGCCGCCTCAAAATTATACAAAAGAATAACCGGCATACCGATCAGATAAATTCTCAGATACAGCAGGGCCAGCGGAAATACGTCCTCCGGCACCTGCAGCAGGCGCAGGACCGGCGCGGCGGCCAGCTCTCCCGCTACAGCCACCAGTAATCCTCCCAGAAGCGCCACAACAATCGAGGTGTGAACCGTTTTCTGCACTTCCTCCCTGTTATTCCTGCCAATGGCATGGGCAATTACCACATTCGCGCCCAGCGCTATCCCGATAAACAGATTGACAATCAGGCTTATGATAGAACTGTTGGCGCCCACCGCCGCCACCGACACAGTTCGCTCCGCGCCGGTGAAATTACCCACAACCGCTATATCCGAGGCATTAAATAACTGCTCCAGAATGGCCGTTGCAGCCACCGGAAACGCAAACCGCGGTATCTGGTTCCAGATTGGCCCCTGCAGCATATTGATCTGATGTCCTCCGGTTCTGATTTTCACTTTCTGTCTCCCCTCTCTGTTGCTTTTATTTGAAAGTATTTGATTCTATTATAAATTTTCTGCGCTGTTCTCTGCCGCCTTGTTGCTGCCCGCCACTGTTATAACGCTCTTCGGCAGCTCTGTCAACACCCGGACGCCCATCAAATGTGATCTTTCTGTTAATTTTTAAATTTTAATTTGTACTCTTTTATACTGTGCATTTTTCTTCACCTTCTGCCATTTTCCGCATATATTTCACAAACCGCCTCAGTACCGGATGTTCGCAGTCCTTTCTGTAATACAGGCCGTAATCCGCAGGCGGCAGACCGCCGACGGGAATATACCGCAGAGACGGGTCGCGCAAGGGCGGGACGTCCGGATACAGCGTATAGCCCAGGCCGGCTTTTACCAGCGGCAGAATAGTCTCCGTACTTTCCCCAAAATACCTTTCCTGATAGGATACCGACGCCAGAACCCGGGAATGAATGGTGATCACATCTGCCGGAAGCCGGTGCGTATGGCTGCTGACGATGCTTCCCTTCAGGCCGGCAAAATCCACCGCCTCCCTGTCAGCCAACGGGTGATCCGGTGCGCAGATACAGACAACCGGACAGGTGTACAGCTTCCGGAATACCAGTGTTTCCCTGTTATATACCTCCGAAAAACCCAGCGATACATGCAGGTGCCTGTTTTCCGCCATGCCGGCCAGAGATTCCGGCGGAACCAGATGGAGCTGCGGACGCAGTGCGGGAATTTCCTCAGCAAGAGCGCGCAGCACCGCCGGAAAAAGCTGCGTCTCCATCTGACTGCTGCAGCCGATATCGAAGGGGAGCAGCCTTTGGCCGCCATCCCCCAGCCGTCCCTTGGCCTCCTTTACTGTCTTTAAAATAATCCCGGCGTCCGGCAGAAACAGAAAGCCCTCCGGCGTCAGCGAAACGCTTTTGCTGGTTCTTCGGAAAAGTCTGACGCCCAGCTCCTCTTCCAGAGAATGGATCTGATGGCTGACCGCCGGCTGAGAAATTTTCAGTTCCTCTGACGCCCGTGAAAAATTCAGATGCTCCGCCACGGACAGAAAGCATTCTAACTGCACAGTATTCATATGATCTCCTTTAAATTCACACTATCAATAACTTATATCTATCTTTTCAATAAAATTTATTTATTGATTATAACATTTTTGAATTTCTCATTCAAGAATTTCTGATATATAATTGCAGATGTGCATAATACAAAATTCTTTTGCATGCAAAGAATTCTTTCTATCCTGATACAGACAGGAGGTGTATCATGACAGACAAATTTTCAAAAGAAAATCTGCTGCTGATGGTCAAACAACTGAATCTTTCTCTTGATACACAGCTAAACCGGATCACACGGAATACGGATCTCAGCGGAGGCCAGGCATCGATTCTGTGTTTTCTGATTCGTCACCATCCGGAAGGAAGCTGCATTCAGACTCTCTGTTCAGAGCTGGGAATCACCCACGCCACCCTTTCGCTGATGATTAAGAAAATGCAGAAAAAAGGCTACCTCTCCGTGCGCACGGAGGAGAAGGATCACCGAAAAAAGCGCGTGACTGCCACCGATAAGCTGCTCCGGAATGAGCAGCTGTTCCTGAACCAGGCAGAACAGAACGAGAACAGAGTCTGCGGCATTCTGGACAGCCAGGAACAGCGCGAACTGTACCGTTTACAGAGAAAACTGCTCCTCGGCCTGAAGAGCATCGAACAGGCGCAGTCCACCTGACCGGAGCTGCACCGCGCCCTCCGGCAGCCGGCAGAACCGAAAAATAATATCACAGACAGGAGGTTTTAGTGTGAAAAAAGTACTGCAACAGCTTGGGCAGTATCGGCGGGACACCTTTCAGTGCATCACTCTGACCGCCCTTGAAGTCATTATGGAAATACTGCTGCCCTTTGTAACTTCTATTATCATTGACCGCGGGCTGGAAGCAGGCAATCTGCCCACCGTCTACAGATACGGCATTCTTATGGTCGCCCTGGCCTTTTTAAGCCTGGCCTTCGGCGCTCTGGCCGGCAGGAAGGCCGCCAGCGCGTCCTCGGGTCTGGCCGCGAATCTGCGGGAATCCATTTATTCCAATATCCAGACCTTTTCGTTTTCAAACATCGACAAATTCAGCGTGCCCGGCCTGGTAACCCGTATGACCACCGACATCACCAACGTGCAGAACGCATACATGATGGTAATCCGCGTGGCGGTGCGCGCGCCGCTGAACCTGATCTTCAGCTTTATCATGTGCCTGTTCATCAACGTACAGCTGAGCCTGATGTTTCTGATCGCCGTAGCCTTCCTGGTGGTGGTTCTGGGCGTGATCATGGTCATCACCCTGAAGATCTTCAATCAGGTATTCCGCAGATACGACGACCTAAACGCCAGCGTTCAGGAAAATGTGACGGCCATCCGCGTGGTCAAGGCATTCGTCCGTGAAGATTATGAGGATCAGAAATTCTCCAAATCTTCCCGCATGCTCTACAATCTTTCCGTGAAAGCAGAGGGGCTTCTGGCCTTCAACAATCCGGCCATGATGATCGCCGTCTACTTCTGCATCATCTCCGTATCCTGGCTGGGCGCCCAGTTTATCGTAGGCGGCACCCTTACTACCGGAGATCTGACCAGCCTGTTCAGCTACATCATGTCCCTGCTGATGAGCCTTATGATGCTCTCCATGGTAATCGTCATGATCAGCATGTCCCTGGCCAGCGTCCGCCGTATCAGCGAGGTGCTGAACGAAACCCCGGACCTGACGGATCCCGAAAATCCGGTAATGGAGGTTCCGGACGGCCGCATCGACTTCAACCATGTGAACTTTTCCTATAAGCACGGCAGCGGCAAGAATGCCCTGTCCGATATCGATCTCCATATCAACAGCGGAGAGACCATCGGCGTTATCGGCGGAACCGGCTGCGGCAAGAGCAGCCTGGTCAACCTGATCTGCCGGCTCTACGACGTGGACGAAGGCTCTGTCTGTGTCGGCGGCGTGGACGTCCGCAGCTATGATACGGAGGTTCTCCGGAATCAGGTTTCCGTGGTGCTGCAGAAGAACACCCTGTTTTCCGGAAGCATTCTGAAAAACCTGCGCTGGGGCAATCCCGACGCCACCGACGAGGAATGTGTGGAAGCCTGTAAGGCCGCCTGCGCGGACGAATTTATCGACCGCATGCCCGACGGGTACAACACCCGGATCGAGCGGGGAGGAAATAACGTCTCCGGCGGCCAGAAGCAGCGTCTCTGCATCGCCCGTGCCCTTCTGAAGAAGCCCAGGGTCCTGATCCTGGACGATTCCACCAGCGCCGTGGATACCGCCACAGACGCCAGAATCCGCAAATCCTTTGCGGAAAAGATCCCCGGCACGACCAAGATCATCATCGCGCAGCGTGTCTCCAGCGTGGAATCCGCAGACCGGATTCTGGTGCTGGAAAACGGACGAATCGACGCCTTTGACACCCATGAAAATCTGCTGAAGAACAACGCCATCTACCAGGAGATCTACACCTCCCAGATGGAAGGCGGCGGAGACTTCGATCAGCCTGCATAAACGAAAGGAGGAGACAGACTTATGACGAAAAAGAAAGACCAGAAGAAATCATCCTTCTCTCTGAAGGTTCTGGGCCGGGTCATCCGGTATATGCTTCACTACTATAAAATACCTTTTATTCTGGTGGTGGCCTGCATCGTGATCTCCGCAGTGGCTACGGTCATCGCCGCCACTTTTCCCCAGAGACTGGTGGACGATTACATCACGCCCATGCTGGCCAGCGGATCGAGAGATTTCAGCGGCCTGGCCTCTGACCTGATTGGCCTTGTAACCGTCATGGCCATCGGCATCGTCGCGGCATTTGCCTACAACCGGATCATGGTCAACGTCAGCCAGGGCACCATGCGCCATCTGCGGGACGACCTGTTCCACAAAATGGAGACGCTGCCCATCAAATACTTTGACACCCACGCCCACGGCGATATCATGTCAGTGTACACCAACGACGTGGATACCCTGCGCCAGATGCTGAGCCAGAGCATTCCTCAGATCATCAATTCCGTGATCACCATGGTCGCCACGCTGGTCACCATGATTATCCTGAATCCGACGCTGACCATCATCTCCGTCCTCACCGCCCTCGTCATGCTGTGGGTCACCGCCAGTTTTTCAAAGCTGTCGGCCAAATACTATATCCGCCAGCAGATCGACCTTGGCGCGGTGGACGGCTTTATCGAAGAAATGCTGGACGGCCAGAAGGTAGTCAAAGTGTTCTGCCATGAAGAAGCCGCCAAGGCGGATTTCCACAAAGTCAACGAAGCTCTCCGCAACAGCGCCAACAAGGCCAACACCTACGCAAACCTGCTGATGCCCGTCAACGCCAATATCGGCTGGATCAGCTACGCCCTGGTAGCCATCGTCGGCGCCATTCTGGGCATCAACGAGCTGGCCGGCGTCACCATCGGAACCGTCGTGACCTTCGTAGGACTGAACAAGAGCTTCACCAACCCCATCACCCAGGTCAGCCAGCAGGTCAACTTCGTGGTCAATGCGGCAGCCGGCGCGCAGCGTGTGTTCGATCTGATGGATCAGACGCCGGAAGCCGACGATGGCTATGTGGAGCTGGTAAACGCCAGGGTGGACGAAAACGGCGAGCTGACCGAATCCGACACCCGCACCAGCCTGTGGGCATGGAAGCATCCGCACAAAGCGGAGGGCACCGTCACCTACACGAAGCTGGAGGGCGCGGTTGTGCTGGATGACGTGGATTTCGGCTACACCGACGATAAAATCGTCCTGCACAATATCAGCCTGTACGCAAAGCCGGGGCAGAAAATCGCCTTTGTAGGCGCTACCGGCGCCGGCAAGACGACGATCACAAACCTGATCAACCGGTTCTACGATATTGCCGACGGCAAAATCCGCTACGACGGCATCAATATCAACAAGATTAAAAAAGGCGACCTGCGCCGCTCTCTGGGCATTGTGCTGCAGGATACCCACCTGTTCACCGGAACCGTCATGGAGAATATTCGGTACGGAAAGCTGGACGCCACCGATGAGGAATGCATCGGCGCGGCCAGGCTCGCCAACGCGGACGGCTTCATCCGCCGGCTGCCGGACGGCTACAATACCATGCTGACCGGCGACGGCGCCAACTTAAGCCAGGGCCAGCGGCAGCTTCTGGCCATCGCACGGGCCGCTGTGGCAGACCCGCCGGCGCTGATCCTGGACGAAGCCACTTCCTCCATCGATACCCGGACGGAAAAGCTGGTACAGCGGGGCATGGACGCCCTGATGAAAGGCCGTACCACCTTCGTCATCGCCCACCGGCTGTCCACCGTCAAGAACTCCGACTGCATCATGGTCATGGAACAGGGACGCATCATCGAGCGCGGCACCCACGACGAGCTGATCGCGGCAAAAGGCAGGTACTACCAACTGTACACCGGCAATTTCGCAGCCTGACAGGCACAGCAGTTTCACAGCCTGACAGACACGGCAATTTCACAGCCTGGCAGACACGGCAGTCCTACTGATGCGACTGCCTGTGGCCCTGCTGTTTTATACAGAACGAACCCCATACAGGACGGCAAACCGCCAGAATCCTGTATGGGGTTCTGTTTTTACTGATTTCTCAGTCCGTCATACGCTTCCGCCACGAATTCCCCCTCCGGCCAGTTATTGAGATACCAGTCCGTAATGCATCCGTCTGCGTCCGCCGAAATATCCAGATAAAAATTCTGGTCATTGAAAACCGCAATATACGTATACTGCTCTCCCAGGTCAGAATACAGCACCCATCCGCTCTGCACAAGACCCTCCTGTGCCGCGGAAACCGGATCGCCAATGCCGGCCCCGTACAGCAGGACCTCCGACGGGCTTTCGTTCTTCGCGCTGAAAATGCCGTACCCGTCCAGCCACTCCAGAGCGAATCCGTCTTTTACATAGGAATCGTCGCCGCTGAACTGCCACGCCTCTCCGCGTTCCATGCCCAACAGCTCCGGAAGCTGTTCATAGCTTTCCAGATAGTCCTTTATATCCACCGCCGCAGCCGCTTCTCCCGCAGGCGTCAGCTCCGGCGTAGGTTCGGAAGTCAGCGTCACAGCCGGATCCGGCGTTTCCGTTGCGGCCGGCTCTTCCGTCGGATTCGGCGCTGCCGCCGTATCAGATCCTTCCGCCGGTTCCGGCGTTTCTGTCGCGTCAGATCCTTCCGTCGGCTCCGGCGTTTCTGTCGCGTCCTGCTCCTCCGCAGGCGTCGCTTCCGCCGTAACCGACGATCCCTGCGCCTCTGCCGAGCTGTTGTCTGCCGTGCGGCATCCCCCTGAAATTACGGCCGCCATACAGGCCGTCAGCAGGAACATCCATCTGCGCCATCTTTTTTCTCCCATAGAAACACCCCTTCCCCATCGTTATTTTTTACCGCCCGCTATCTCCTTCCGGGCAGTCCGGAACTCCACTCTCCTGCTTGCTGCCCTCTGGCGCTCTACTATCTGGAACTGTATTATTTGGAACTCTATTCTCCGAAGCTCTGCCATCCGAAACTCTATTTTTCCTCGCACACCTGGAAAACATAAAACTTCAGATAATACGACTCGTCCGCCGCCCACAGAATGGGATGATCCGGAGCCTGGGTCCGGTATTCCACCTGGCGCAGCCTGCGGTGCACGCCGGCCGCGGCCTGGCGGATAGTCTGCGTGAACAGCTCGTACGTCATGAAATGCGAACAGGAACAGGTGGCCAGGAAGCCCCCGTCCTTCAGGAGCTGCATGGCCCTCCGGTTGATCTCCCGGTATCCCTTTACCGCATTTTTTACGGAATTCCTGGACTTCGTAAAAGCGGGCGGATCCAAAATGATCACATCGTACTTTTCACCCCGCCGCTCCAGCTCCGGAAGGAGCTCGAACACATCCGCGCACAGGAATTTCACCCGGTCCTCCATTCCATTGAGCCGGGCGTTTTCCTCCGCCTGACGGACGCCCAGCTCCGAGGCATCCACGCCCAGCACCTCTGCCGCACCGCCCATACCCGCGTTCAGGGCAAAAGAACCCGTATGAGTGAAACAGTCCAGAACCTTCGCGCCCCGGCACAGCCTCTGAATCGCCAGCCGGTTATATTTCTGATCCAGGAAAAAGCCCGTTTTCTGGCCTTCCTTCACATCCACAATATATTTTACGCCGTTTTCCTCGATTTCCACATCCGTATCGAAGGGCTCTCCCAGGAAACCCTTTTCCGGCTCCATGCCCTCCTGCCTGCGGACTTTGGCGTCGCTGCGTTCATAGACGCCTCGGATAGAAATGCCATCCTCCGCCAGCACCTCTCTGATCAGCCGGACAATCGTCTCCTTCATCCGGTCAATGCCCAGCGCCAGGGACTGCACCACCAGCACGTCGGAAAACTTATCCGCCACCAGGCCCGGCAGAAAATCAGCCTCCCCGAAGATCAGCCGGCAGCTTCCCGTGTCCACCGTCTTTTTCCGGTACTCCCAGGCGGCCCGCACCCGAGCGCGGAGAAATTCTTCGTCGATCTCCTGCTCATGATTCCTGGTCATCATCCGGACCCTGATCCGGGAATTCCGGTTGTAAAATCCCCGGCCCAGCGGATAGCCGTCGAAATCCCGCACGATCACCAGGCCGCCATTTTCAAAATCTCCCGTGACCGTTCCGATCTCATTGTCAAAAATCCAGGGGCCGCCGGATTTCAGCAGGCGTCCCTCTCCCTTCTTCAGAGTTACTATTCCATAGCCCATCGCAAAAGCTCCTTCTGTATTTTATACGCCTTCCCCGTCAAAAGAAGGGATAAAGCTCTCCTCTGCCGTGCCGCCCTCCTGGATGAAGCCGTTCTCCACGCCCAGGCTCACCGCATAATCCACCAGCGCGTCATATTCCCGCCGCGTCACCTTTCTGCAAAGCTCCGGATAATTTTCCCGCAGCCGCTCAAAAGGCGTGTACTGATTCATCAGGCTTAAAAACACCTGATCGCCGTACGTCTCATAGACATAGCGAACCGTCTGTTTCCCGTTCTCCACAAGCCCCGGCAGCAGCAGATGGCGCACGATCACGCCCTTCTGCATCATCCCCTGCCCGTCGAATTTCGGAGACGGCTGCTGGCGCACCATTTCCGCCAGCGCTTCCTTCGCCCGCTCCGGATAATCCGCCGCGCCTGAATACCGGAGGGCCGCCCGGCTGTCCATGTATTTGAAATCCGTCAGATAGACGTCCACCTTTCCCTCCAGCAGCCGCAGGCTCTCCGGCTTCTCATAGCCGCTGCAGTTGAACACCGCCGGTATCGTAAGGCCCGCACGTCTCGCCCTGGTCAGGCTTTCCGCCGTCTGCGGTATGTAATGGCTGGCCGTCACCAGATTGATGTTGGCCGCTCCCTTCTCCTGCAGCTCCAGAAAAATCTCCGCCAGGCGCTCCGCAGAAATGATTTTCCCCGCCCGCGCCCCGGACAGCTCCGCATTCTGACAGTAAACGCAGCCCAGGGAACAGCCTGCGAAAAAGACAGTCCCTGAGCCCTGTTTTCCGGAAATACACGGTTCTTCCCACATATGCAGGGCAGCTCTTCCCACCCTGATCTCAGCCGTCACGCCGCAGGCTCCCGTCCTTCCCGCGCTCCGGTCCGCCCCGCAGTTCCGGGGGCAGAGCCTGCAGGCCTTCATCAGATCCGCGTCCTCTGCCCGCTCCGCTCCTGCGCCCCGGGGGCCGTCACTGCCGGTTTCATCCTTCCGTCCTGTATCCATAAGATCAGTGCCGCCGTTGGCATCCTTCCGCCCTGTATCCATAAGGCCGGTGCCGCCGTTGACATCCTTCTGTCCTGTATCCATAATACTGTCTGGCATCCTGCCGGATCATATTCTGCGGATGTAATCCGCTTTTCTCGGCTTCGCCTCCGGATAGCCGCAGTCCCGGTAGCCCAGTATACAGTTGCCGACTCCGATGTATGTATCCGGAATCCCCCACTGGCGTAGCATCGCCCGGCCCTCATCTCCTTCGAACACCTCTCTGGCCCGGTGAATCCAGCAGGAATCCACGCCCACCGCATGGGCGGCATTCATCAGATTGCCCATAACCAGACTGCCGTCCTCCACACAGGTGGGACGCTCCCGGTCCGCCAGCACCACCAGCAGCGTGGGCGCGCCGTAGAAGGGATCAGAATCCGTCCCCATCACGGTCGCGTTAAGCCCGGACAGCTTCGCAATCACCGCTGCATCCTGAATCACCAGAATCAACGGCGACTGGGCGCCCATTCCTGTGGGCGCGTAGGTTCCCGCCTCCAGAATGGCGTTTAACTGTTCCTCTGTGATCTGTTCCTTTTTATAACGGCGGATGCTTCTCCGCTCCCGAAGATTCTTCAAAGTCTCGTTGTCCATATTTTTCTCTCCTTTCTCCTGTCAGGAAAGCCTCTTTTCCAGGGCCTCCACCACTGTCTTCAGCACCTTAATTCTTGCATAGTATTTGTCGTTGCCTTCCACGATCACCCATGGAGCCCGGGCCGTAGAGGTTTTTACAATCATCTCATTAACCGCCGTCTCATACTGATCCCATTTTTCACGGTTGCGCCAGTCCTCGCCCGTCAGCTTCCAGCTTTTCTGGGGATTGTCACGCCTGGCCAGGAATCTCCGCTCCTGTTCGTCCTTATCGATCTGCATCCAGAACTTGATCACCACGGCGCCGAAATCCGCCAGCTCCGCCTCCATCTGATTGATCTCCTGATAGGCGCGCCGCCATTCCGTCCCGCTGCAAAAGCCCTCAATACGCTCCACCATCACACGGCCATACCAGCTCCTGTCAAAAATCGCCACATGCCCCGCCTTGGGCATCCGACTCCAGAAACGCCACAGATAATGGTGAGCTTTCTCATAATCGTTGGGCGAAGCAGTAGGAATCACCTCATAGCCCCGGGGATCCATGCACTCCGTCAGCCGCTTGATGGCCCCGCCCTTTCCGCCTGCATCCCAGCCCTCAAAAGCCAGTACGACAGGAATTCTTTTTTTATACAACGCGCTGTGCAGCACCGCCAGCCGGCTCTGGTATTCCTCTTTTTTCTTCTTATACTCTTCCCGGCTGCAGCTTTTGTCCAGCTTCACCTCCGACAGCGGCATAATCTGAAAAGCAGACGGCAGATTGTCATTCTTTGCACGGGCAGCGATTTCTTCCATCCCGGCGTCCGCAGCCACTTTCGCCTCTGCCTTTCCGATCTGCGCACGCAGTCCCTCCGCCACGCGGGTCAGAATCTTCGCCGCCGCATACCGCCCGTCCTCAGCTTCTACCACGCACCAGGGCGCCCAGGCCGTATCGGTATTTTCCAGCATCTCGTCGTAAACCTTCACATACTCTTCATACTGCCTGTGATGCTTCCAGTCGTCCTTTGTTACCTTCCAGCTGGTATCCGGAGAGTGTTCCAGATGCTCAAACCGCTTCTTCTGCTCCTTTTTGGAAATATGCAGGAAAAATTTCAGAATCAGAATCCCATCCACGGTCAGCATCTGTTCAAAGGAATTAATGTCATGATAACCGCAGGCGGTCTGATCAGCCGTCATCTCATGATCCACCCGATCCCGAAGCACCTTTCGGTACCAGCTTCTGTCAAAAATGTGAATTCTGCCCCGACCGGGGATCTTCGTCCAGAACCGCCACATATACGGATGCAGATCCTCCTCCGGAGTTGCTTTGTGAATGCTGTACACCCGGAATCCTCTGGGATCCATGGCCTGAATCAGCCGGTTGATCATCGTTCCCTTGCCGGAGGCTCCCCAGCCCTCGATCACAATCATCACGGGAATTCCCAGGCTCCTGGCCTGACGCTGGAGCGCAGAAATCTCTGTATCCAGCGAATCCAGCAGCTTTTTCCCTTCCTTTTTGTCCAGTTTTTTCGTTAAATCAACGTTCTTCAGCAATACCTTCCCTCCCGTCCTTACGGAAAATGGAAATGCCGGCCCCGCCGGCGGTCATCGTTTTTCTCTGCTGCTTACAGTGTACCATATTTCAGGGGAAATTATAAGTATAACAGGCAGAAATTCCGGTTTGACGGGGAGGGTGCAGGTTGGTGAAACCCGGACGGATAGAAAACACCGCTGTCTCCGGCTGCTGTTTTCTATCCTGTTTTCTTTCTTCCCTCCGCACCCGAACCCCGCAAAACTCCAAGTATAGTGAAATCAATACGGCTGTTAATCCGCTTTTATCCGCTGAACCATACACTTAGCCGACCGCAGTATAGTCCCGGCCTCATCTGACGTGGAGTTTTGCGGGGAGACGGGAGTAATTTTCCGCTGAAGAAGTCAGGAAGGAAAGCGTCCGGCTGAGGAACGGCCTTTGAGAAGTGCCAGAAGATCTTGGTTTTCCGGTGTGAGGCGTTAGGGACGTGCAGACCATTGTCTGAGCGACAGCGAGTTATGGTCTGCACGTCCCTGCTTTTAGCCTCATACCGGAAAGCCTTAGATCTTCTTCACTTCGAAACCAGCCGTTTTCCAGCCGGACGCTTTCCTTCCGTTCTGCTTTCTAAATTTTCCTGTCTCCCCGCCAAACCGGAATCTCGCAGTCAATCTCCATACTTTCCGGCGTCACCACGCAGTCCACCGCCAGCACCTGTACGCCCGCTTCCACAGCCCGTCGGAGCGCCTCTCCAAACGCCGGATGGGTTTCGTCGTTTGGCGTCATCAGGCGGACTCCCTTCATCTGGATCACAAACAGCAGATACGCTTCCAGACCCTCCCGGCAGCAGGCGGACAGCTCCTCCAGATGGCGGATGCCCCGTTCCGTGGGCGCATCCGGAAACTTTGCAATCCCATTCTCCTCCAGGGTCACGCCCTTCACCTCGCAGAAGGCTTTTCTTTCGCCGTCCTCTATGTACAGGTCGAAGCGTGAACCGCCGTGCCGCACTTCCCGGCGGATCACCGCATTTCCCGAAAACAGCCGGCTGCCGGACAGCCATTCGGCCGCCGCTGCATTGGGCGCCTGAGAATCCATATTGACCAGACGGCCATCTTTTTCCACGGAAATCAGGTCGTAAGCCGTTTTGCGGGCGGGATTCGCCGCCTTCTGAATATAAACAGCCACACCCGGTACCAGAAGCTCCCGGCAGCGCCCCGTATTTTTCACATGGCAGATCAGCACCTCATCCGTTCCTTCCCGGCGGACACGGGCCAGGAAGCGGTTGGGCCGTTCCAGAAAAATACCGCGTTCCATCCGCTCGTACTTCATGCCTTTCCCCTTTCCGTATGTCCCGCAGAGCGACCCTCTTCCCCGGGACAGATTTCGCACACGGACGCCCTGCCGTCCGCCACGGTAAAACGCACCTCCAGCCCTGCGTAGGAAAAACCGTACACCCTGGCAGGATCATGCTGATAGGAGGGGCGGGGATCATTGGCGAGAATACCCGTCAGCGCTTCCCGTTTCTCTTCCGGCACCATCGCCAGCCACTGCTCCGAAATCTCCACCTCCAGCCGGTGCCGCCTCGTCATTCCGGTGAACCCTTCCTGCGCCTCCGGATGACTGTCCACATAGGGCAGATACGGCTTGATATCGAATACCGGCGTGCCGTCCATCAGATCAGCCCCGGCGATATGCAGAACCGGCCCCAGTTCCTCATTCTCTTCAATTTTTTCCAGCCGCACGCAGGAAAGTCCCACGGGATTGGGCCGGAAGGGAGAACGGCTGGCAAATACGCCGACCCTTTTATTCCCGCCCAGCCGCGGCGGCCGCACCGTAGGAGACCATGTATCTTCCGGAACTTCCGAAAACTGCCAGATCAGCCAGATATGTGAAAACTGTTCCAGTCCCCGCACTGCTTCTCTGCTTCGAAATCCCGGTTCAAAGACCACCTTTGCCTTCAGCTCCGGAACCAGCCCGCTCTGCCTGGGAATTCCGAATTTAGCCGGAAAATCACTGTGTACGCGGGCGATTATCTGCATTTCCATTTTCTGTCTTCACATCCTTTGCAAAAAATAAGCTGCTGCACCCCATTATAACCGAGCGCAACAGCTTTTACAAGAGAGCAGGCCTCTTCACGCGGCGCTGCTCCTGCCCGCAGATTTCCTGCAGGCCTGTTCGAATTCTTTCAGTTTCTGTCTGGCCTCCGGACTCAGATTCCGGGGCACCTGGATCTGTACGGTCACATACTGATCGCCGTGAACCGAAGGATCCTTCATGGAGACGATTCCTTTGCCCCTCAGACGGATCTTCGAGCCCGACTGCGTCCCCTCACGTATCTTGCAGATCACATTTCCGGAGAGGGTGGGCACCACCGCCTCGCCGCCGAACACGGCTGTCGTAAACGGAACGTCCACCGTGGTGTAGACATCCATGCCCTTCCGCTCAAAGCCGGGACGCGCTTCCACATGCACCTGAATCAGCAGATCGCCTGCCCCGCCGCCGTTCCGGCCGGCCATTCCCCGACCCTTCAGACGAATGGTTTTTCCATCCTCGATCCCGGCAGGTATATGCACCTGCAGGGACTGTACCTGACCGCTGCCGTCCTGGTTCTGAAGGCTGATGACCTTATCACAGCCAAAGGCCGCTTCATCAAAGCTGACCGTCAGAGACGCCCTCAGATCCGCGCCCTTCGCGCGGAAGTTTCCCGCACCGTTTCCACCATAGAAATGACTGCCGCCGAAGCCGCCGTCACGGAAACCGTGGAAGGAAGAAGCTCCGCCATGGAACATATCTCCGAAAATATCCCCGAAAATGTCGTCCATATTGCCGTTTTCGAAATGGTACTCCCGATAGCTTCCATAGGGTCCGCCGCTCCCGGCATTCTGCCAGGCGGAGGGATCACCCTCCAGTCCCGCATGGCCGAACTGGTCATACAGTTTCCTTTTCTCAGGATCGCTCAGGACATTATACGCCTCTGTCACCTCTTTGAATTTTTTCTCCGCTTCCGCGTTCCCCGGATTGGTATCCGGGTGATATTTTTTCGCCAGCTTCCGGTAAGCCTTTTTTACAGCTGTCTCATCTGCGTTTTTTGCAACGCCAAGTATATCATAATAATCTCTCTTCGCTTCCATCACATTCACCTCCCTGTCGTTCCTCTCAAGCCAAACGCAGCGAAATACGTATATTCCGCCGGGACAGAAAAACTGTCTCGTGCGCTGTCCCAGGCCGAAGCCGAACAGTCCGTCATGAGACAGTTTTCTTTGTTCTATACGTAATATAACACCAGCCATATTAATTGTCAAGTACCTGTTCGCGCATTTCCGATGCAGTTGCAGAACCGCGCGGCCGCTTTCTCAGACGCGGTCACAGAACCCCATAGTCGCCTTTCTCAGACGCAGTCGCAGAACCCCGCGCGGCCGCCTTTCTCAGACGCGGTCACAGAAACGCCTGTTCATTTCTCTCAGGCGCGGTCGCTTTTCAGCGCCCGCCTGTAAATGACAAATGCGGCCCCGGCAGTCAGAACCTCCGTAATCCAGAACGCATTCCAGACGCCCGCCGCGCCCAGCACGCGGCTCAGCAGAAATGCCGCCGGGATAATAATGATCACATAGCGCAGAAGGGAAATCAGAAGGGACGGCACTCCCTTTCCCAGTCCCTCCAGCGCGCCGGACGAGGTAACGGAAACCGACGATACCAGGAAGCCCGCGCTGATGATCCGCAGGGCCATAGCTCCTTCCTGTATGGTGGTCTGGCTGACTGTGAAAAGCCCGATCAGCCATTCCGGAACCGCCAGGCAGAGTACGGTGCCCGCCGCCATGATAACCAGCGTCATGGACAGCGCCACGGAATAGATCCGGTTCACACGCTTCATCTCTCCCGCGCCGTAATTGTAGCCGATCAGCGGGCGCATTCCCTGTACAATTCCGTTGGCCGGCAGATACAGGAAGGTCTGCAGCTTATAATACACGCCCAGCACCAGCACATAGACCTGCGAAAAGCCCGCCAGAATTGCGTTCAGACAGGAAATCAGCAGCGAAGGCAGCGCCAGGTTCAGCGTGGCCGGAATCCCGATCGCGTACAGCCGGGCAGCCATTTTTCCGGGATTTTTCAGGTTCCGCAGGCTGATGTGCAGGGGAAGGGGCCGCAGCCGGTTGATAACCAGGTAAATGACCAGCGTCAGGCACTGGCCGAGGCCGGTGGCCAGAGCAGCGCCCTCAATGCCCATCTCCGGCGCCGGTCCCAGGCCGAAGATCAGCACCGGATCCAGGAAAATATTCAGAATACAGCCGCACAGCATGCTGAACATGGACAC
>DVJR01000035.1 GCA_018716575.1 Candidatus Scatomonas merdavium
CCCAGCGTTTTTGTTCAGCAGCGGCATTTCCAATAACTGCGGATATAGATAATCCGCTGTTCCATCCTTATTTTCGTCGTTATAATCATCTACAACATCCTCATAGCTGGAAAGGACCGATGCCTCCTGATAAGAGCTTCCGTTCCAATATGAAAGGCTTTTTAAATATCCCGTCAGACTGCCGATGGACATTCCTTTGAATTTCACCTGCAGATAATAGCTGCCGTCCCGTACAAACAGGGAGGCCGTATGATCGACGGCATTATCCGCCATGGATGCATTCGCCGGATTCGAAGCGTTCTTCAGGCTGATCTCCACAGAATACTCACCGTCCGCCAGATCAGCCGGATCCGGCGTTCCCATCTCCTGCATTTCAATCCCGGTCGTCTCCGCTGCCAGAGCCGGGAGCACTGTCTGTGGAACAGCCATTCCGGAAATCAGCGCGACTGTCAGCATCCGGATTACCAGTTTATTCTTCATAACCGCTTTCTCCTTTTCCTCATTCTGGTTAGTTTTAACTAATCGCAGACAGTCTATCATCTGCCGGGCCGTCTGTCAACAGCCCGGAGACAACTGTGAAACACATGCACGTTTCCCTTTTTTCTTTTTTCCTGTCAGACTCCGTATTTTTCTCCTGTTATTATCTTCTGAAAATTTTTTTATTTTTTAATCGGTTTTACCGCATACCGTCTCCAGCACACCGTCAGACACACTGCCGCTGCCAGCCAGGCGCAGGGATAGACGGCGGCCACCGCCTCCAGCGTCCCCCAGACATTCGTAAAGACGGCCAGCAGCCCGGTCCGCAGCGCGCACAGGCAGGTCATGATGACGGCCATGGGCAGTACGGAACGGCCGCAGCCCCGCAGGGCGTCCGCATGCACCTCCAGAAACACATACAGCCAGTAACAGGGAAACGTGACCCGGATAATCCGCAGGCCGCCTCGATCACCGCTGTCTCCCGTGTAAACAGACCGAACGCAGGCCGGCCAAGCAGGAGCAACAGCGCGGCCATTCCGGCAGCGTACACGCTTCCCAGAAGGAGGCAGTTCCGGATCCCCCTCCGCAGGCGTTCCGGCTTTCCGGCGCCCAGATTCTGCCCGGCGAAGGTGGTGGCCGCCTGCCCGAAGGCCATAATGGGCAGATACAGGATCAGCTCCACCTTGAAGTATGCCGTAAACGCCGCAATCGCAGTCACGCCCAGGCCGTTGACGGCAGTCTGTACGAAAATATTTGATATGGTGATGACCAGATTCTGGCACCCGGCGGGTACGCCGATACGCAGGACGGGCCCCAGTATTTCCCCGGAAATGCGGACGCTCCGCCAGTTCAGACGGTAGGCATCCTTCTTCCGCATCAGGTAAATTACAGATCCCAGGGCTGCCACCATCTGGGAAAATGCCGTGGCCCAGGCCGCTCCGTCCACGCCCATGCCCCAGTGCGCCATGCTGAGCCAGTCCAGCAGAATATTGACAGCCGCTCCCAGTAATTGAAACAGCATGGGCGTTCTGGCATCGCCTCCGGCCCGGATGATGCCGGCGTTCATGTTATAGACAAAAAGCGGCAGCATGCTCAGCAGGTAGATCCGGATATAGAGAAGACCCTGTTCCAGAATCTCCGCCGGCGTATTCATCCAGACCAGAAGCTGCCGGGACAGCAGAAGGCCCAGAACAGTCAGCAGAACGCCGCCGAGCAGGGAAATGCCCGCGGCAGTGTGAATGATCTTCCGGATCTTCTCCCCGTTTTTTTCTCCTTCCGCCAGCGAGACGAGAACGCCTGTCCCCACAGACAGCCCTGTGAAAAAACCGACGATGCAGCTGGTCAGCAGGGAGCTGGCCCCGACGGCCGCCGTCGCGTCAGTCTCCAGCAGATTTCCCACAAAAAACAGATCCACCGTATTGTACAGCTGCTGAATAAAACTGGCGCCCAGCAGCGGCAGCGCGAACAGCAGCAGTTGTTTTCCTATGGGGCCTTCGGTCAGATCGCCCTTCTTCCACTGTTTTTCCCTCATCGATTCACAGCCTCTCTTCCCGCTGCCCATACAGATGGCAGGCCACCTGGTGATTTTCTCCCATATTCCGCAATATAGGCTTCTTCTTTCTGCATACTTCCATGCACTGTCCGCACCGATCCTGAAAAGGACAGCCTTCCGGCACATCCAGGGGGCTGGGCGGTTCGCTTTCAATACTCTCGATGGGTTTGCTGAAATCCATTCTCAGATCAAATATGGCTCCCATCAGCGCCCGGGTGTAGGGATGCAGACTCTCCGCTCCGATCTTTTCTCCCGGAAGCACCTCCACAATGTTTCCCAGATACATGACGGCCACCTGATGGGCCACGGACTGAACCAAAGCGATATCGTGACAGATAAAACCATAAGCGATGTTTTTTTCCTTCTGCAGTTTTACCAGCAGTTCAATGATCGTTTTCTGTACGGATACATCCAGGGCGGAGGTTGCCTCGTCGCAGATGATGATCTCCGGCTCCAGCGCCAGAGCCCTGGCGATTCCCACCCGCTGCCGCTGTCCGCCGCTCATGTTATGGGGATAGCGCAGGGCGAAATCCCCGGGCAGCTCCACCATTTCCAGCAGCCGCCTGGCCTCTGCTTCCTTTTCGCTTCTCTTAATGCGGCCAAAATTCAGCAGCGGCTCGCAGATGATATCCATCACCTTCATCTTCGGATTAAACGCCGCGGACGGGTCCTGGAACACCATCTGGATCTTCTGCCTGTGCTGCCGGAGCTTCTCGCCCTTCAGCTTCGTAATGTCGCTGCCCCGGTACAGGATTTCTCCTTCCGTGGGCTCTTCCAGAGATACGACCATCCGCATGAAAGTGCTCTTTCCGCAGCCGCTTTCTCCTACCACGCCCAGGGTTCTGCCCCGGTACATGTTCAGGCTCACATCATCGTTGGCCGTCAGCATACGCCCGCCGGACGCAGGATATTTCTTTGTCACATGTTTTGCTTCCAGTATCAGTTCCTGTGTTTCAGACAAATCGGTGACCTCCTATCGAAGGAACGCTGTCCAGCAGGTTCCTGGTATACGCCTGTACCGTATGGTGCAGGATCTGGTCTCTGGCGCCGGATTCCACCACGCGCCCGTCTTTCATGACCAGTATCCTGTCGGCCATGTAGGCGGCTACGCCCAGGTTATGCGTTACGATAATGATGCCCGTCCGGTACCTGTCCCGCAGTTCCATCATCTGGCGCACGATCTGGGCCTGGGTAGTCACGTCCAGAGCCGAGGTGGGTTCGTCCGCCAGCAGAAGCTCCGGCCGGAAGGTCATGGCCATGGCGATTCCCACCCTCTGCCGCATGCCGCCGGAGAGCTGGAAGGGATAGCTCTTCATAATATTGTCCGCCTCCGGCAGCCGCATTCTGGTCAGCATTTCCACGCCTTTATCATAGGCGTCCTTTTTGGAAATCTTCTGGTGAGTCCGGATATATTCCACAAACTGCGCGCCTATTCTCCGGATGGGATTGATCATAGCCCCGGAATCCTGGAAAATCATGGAAATTTTCGTCCCCCGGAGCTTTCTCCACTCTTCCCCGGAATACTTCAGCAGAGACGAACCGTCAAACAGAATGTCTCCTCCTGTGACCCGGCCGCCGCCCGGCAGACAGCCCAGCACGGCCCGGATCACCGTGGTTTTTCCGCTTCCGCTCTCCCCCACGATGCCGACGATTTCACCCTTTTTTATCTCCAGGCTCACACCCCGGACGGCCGGAACCGGATTTTTCCCGTATGAAACTGAAATATCCTGTATGCTCAGCATCGGATTTCCTCCTTTATGGAATTTTCTGCATATTTACTCTGCCGGACAGATCTCCGTGGTAATCCAGTAGTAATCCATCGGCGTAATATCCGCGCCGCTGACCGCATCCGCACGGCTGGCAAACGTACTGTTATAATAGCCGTGAACCAGGGTCGCGGCATCGTCAATGAGAATCTGCTGCATATCAATGATTAGCTGGAGCTGCTCGTCGGAATCCGTAGTGGTCAGCAGTTGCTCGTATAAAGCGTCATATTCTTCATTTGAATAATAACCGTAAGTAGAAGAATTTCCTGAATAAAAGTTGCCCAGGAAGCCCGTAGGATCTCCCGTGGGAACCACAATGGCGTTGGAGGTGATCAGGTCAAAGCTTCCGGCGCTCTGGTTGGCCAGAGCCGTATCGTAGTCCTGAACCGTCACTGTACAGCCGATCCCTATGGATTCCAGAGTAATCGCCACCGCCTGGGCGAATTCGTCCAGATTCCGGCTGGAATAAGCGATGTAATTCAGATTGATGTTCTCTCCGTCCAGCTCCCGGCAGCCGTCGCCGTCCGTATCCACGATGCCCGCATCGTCCAGCACCTGTACGGCCCTGTCCGGATCATAGGCGAAGGTGTCAGTCAACTGATCGTAGCCATAGAACAGAGACGACGGAAGCACGGAGCAGCCTGCCGTATACATGCCTCCCACCGTTACCTCGCACATGGTCGTATCGTCAATCGCGTACAGGATAGCCTGCCGCAGGGCGTCGTTGGCCAGGACGCCGTTGAAATTAAAGTAGGAATTTCCCAGACGGACGCCTGCCGTGGTGGATACATAATAGTTCGAATCAGCTTCCAGTTCCTCCAGATCGCTGGCCGTAGTGATATTCTCCACCAGATCCACATCGCCGCTCTTCAGAGCCATAGCCTTTGTCGTGCTGTCCTCTGTCAGATAAATGGTGATGGAATCGTAAGGAACCTCACCGTCCCAGTAATATTCATTTTTCACCAGCTCCACCGTGGAATTTTCGGCGATAGACGATACGCAGTAGGGGCCCGTCCCGATCACTTCCGTGTCGATTACGCTGGTATCCACAATCCCGTACCAGGGGTAGGCCAGAATACCCGGCAGGTTCACGGTCTGGCTGTCGCAGACCAGCGTCACCGTACCCGCAGCGTCATCTGCTTCTATGCTGGAAAATGTCACGTACTGGGATGGGGTGGAATTTCCGGTTCCATTGGCTTCGGCCTCGTACACCCGTTCCAGAGACGCCTTCACCCCGCTGGCCGTTACCTCGTTGCCATTGGAGAACTGAACGCCGTCCCGGATATGCAGTACCCACGTGATATAATCCTCTGTTTCGTAGGAATCGCAGAGCGCTTCCTCCACCACTACATTTTCATCGAAGCGGAACAGGCACTCGCCCACGCCGTAGCGGAGAAAACACCAGCTCGAATTCACATTGGTAATGGGATCCATAGAATTGGAATAATTGTAGCAGGCAAAATTCAGATGCGCGCCGTCGGCGGAAGCTGCAGAACCACTTCCGCCGGACGAAGCTGAACCAGACGTGCTGCCGGAGCCCCCGCTGCAGGCTGCCAGAGAGGCCGCCAATACGGCTGTAAGAAAGACTGCCGTGAATTTCTTTGCTTTTTTCATAATAATAGAGTTCTCCTTTCCTGTATCGCATTTTTATCATAAAGCTCTGCTTCAGAGCAGAAATACGGAATATTCCGCGGAACCGCCGCGTTCATTCATCCCGCGGATCCAGCACGTCCCGCAGGCTGTCACCCAGCAGGTTAAAAATGACCACCGTCACGAAAATTGCCAGGCCGGGGAAAATCATCAGCCACGGCGCCGCCGTAATATAGGCCCGCCCCTCGTTCAGCATATAGCCCCATTCCGCCGTCGGCGGCTGCGCGCCGAAGCCCAGAAAAGAAAGACCGGCAATCTCCAGCATCATGCTGCCGATATCGGTGGCTCCCGTTATCAGAATCGTAGGAAGGGCGTTGGGCAGCATGTATTTCCAGAGGATATGGGATGTGGTAGATCCCGTCACCCTGGCCGCCGCGATATAGTCCCGGTTGTAAATCTTCAGCACCATACTGCGCGCCAGCCGGGCGTACTTGGTCCAGCTCACAATGGAAAGGGCGATGATCGCATTCACAATTCCGCCGCCCAGAATCCCCGCCACGGCGATAGCCAGAACCATACCCGGAAACGAAATCATCATGTCGGCGATCCGCATGATCACCGCGTCCAGGACTCCGCCGAAATAACCGGCCACAATGCCCAGAAACGTTCCCACAACCACAATGATTCCCACCAGCGCCAGAGCTGCCGTCAGAGAAGTTCTGGCTCCGAAAATCACCCGTGAAAAGAGATCCCGGCCCATCCGGTCCGTGCCGAACCAGTGCCCGGCGCTGGGCGGCTGCACCGCGTCCCCCAGCACGGCCTCATAGGGATCGTGAGTGGCGATCAGAGGCGCGAACACCGCCGCGGCCACCAGCAGAACAGCCAGAACCAGAAAGACGGTAAACGACGGATTTTTTTTGATAAAATTTTTCAGTTTTGCCATATCTACCGTCCTCCTTCTTTTATCCTGGGATCCAGCCGGTTGTAGGAAATATCCACCAGCAGGTTCAGCACCATATAGATCAGAGCAATCCAGAGAACGTATGCCTGAATCAGCGGGTAATCCATATTGGTGACGGCGTCCACCGCCAGATTGCCCAGGCCGGGATAGGAGAAAATCACCTCCACCACAGCTGTGCCGCCCAGCAGCGAACCGAAAGAAAGGCCCAGCATGGTAATCAGCGGCAGAATGGAATTGGGCAGCACATGTCTCCAGAGAATCACGCTTTCCTTAATCCCCCGGCACCTGGCTCCCGTCACATAGTCCTGATTCAGCTCCTCCAGAAACGCCGTCCGCACCTGCCGCGTATACTTGGCAGCCATGACAAACGCCAGAGTAATGGCCGGCAGAATCATCCGTTCGGGGCCCTGCCCCGTGGAAACCACGGGAAGCCATTTCAACTGCACGGCAAATACATACAGAAGCAGCAGCCCCACCCAGAAGTTCGGCATAGAAACTCCCAGAAATGTATATCCGCGGATAACATAATCAATCACTCCTCCTCTGTGGGTGGCGGACAGAATGCCCAGAGGCAGCGCCACCGCCAGCATCA
>DVJR01000036.1 GCA_018716575.1 Candidatus Scatomonas merdavium
CTCTGCTGCCTTCTCCCAGTCCCAGGTTTCCATGTCCGGAAATTTTATCTGTTCTTTCCATTTGCAGATATCATCACATACCGGCGGAACAGTGCTGTCCGGCACAGGAGCCATCTCGCCCTCCGTATATGCCCATTTCACGCCAAACCAGTCTGTTCCGCCCTTCCCTCCAGCCGGCCGCTCCCAGAAGCCGTTCTGCGGAGCCAGAAAATGCACGCCCGGACTCAGAAGATGCGGCAGCCCGTCAGGTATTTCATGTCTGAAAACCTTCAGCATATCTTCCTTCTCATTTATCATCATTTTTCCTCCCTGCTGCCGTGTTATTTTCCAATTCTGGAATTCCGGTTAAACACCAGACAATATGCGATTTCAATTACAAAGATCACAATCTGCAGCGACGCTGCCGCCATAAAGCCTGTAACGCCATTCAACTCCGGCCCGAAAATCGGAGCAATCGCATTGATAACAACCGGGGACAGAGACACGCCGATACTTGTAAAAAACATGCAGACTGCAATAGCCATGGAAGCCGCATCCTGCTCCACAGATTCCAGTATGTAATAGCATGCTGCCACCATCTGCATACCTGCGCCCAGGCCATAGATCATGCCGCCCACAGAAACCATACCCAGGCTGGTGGCATTTGCCAGAATCAGATACGATGCTGCCTGAATAATAACAGCCGCCGCCATGGTAAATCTCTTAAACAACTTCAGAACATATCCGAAAATCAGACCCAGAATAATTGTGATAACAGAATTCCACGCAGTAGCTATACCGATATCACCTGCATCGCCCAGTCCTTTCGATACAATAGAAAGTCCCACATTTGTATAAAAGGCAAAATTGGCTGCCGCCAGGAAAAAGGACAGAATACTGTAATAAATGCAGCCCCTTGTAAACACTTTTTTCAGGCCTGAGATTCCCACACCTTTTCCAACCAGCTTGACATCCTTCTTACCTTTCGGAAGGAATATCCATGTCAGAATAAAAATCGGAATAATTGCCAGATATACATAATATGCATTAAACCAGGCGCTTCTGGCCAGAAAACCTGTGGCTACCGTCAGAATTGCAATTCCGATAGAGGAAGCAGCCTGCTTCAGCCCCATGGCCACGCCGCTGGTAGTTCCTGTAAAATTCTCTCCTACAACTGCGGACGCCACATTAATCAGCAGCCCCTGTCCTACGCCGATCAGTGCCGAACTGATAACCAGACTGTAAATACTGTCATGAATAAACAACGGCAGCACGCCGCCAATCAGTTCCATCAGAAGCGAAAAAAGTACCAGATGCTTTTTGTATATATAAGATCCCAGCACTCCGGCCAGCAGTCCCATAGGTATGGAAATCAGCGATGGAATGGTCAGAATCATCTGAACCAATGTTGTCGGCGCATCCGGAAATACCTGTGCGATGTCTGCCAGAACGGATGAAAAAGAGTTAAACGCACTCTGAAACATCACAAAAAGCATCACCGGAATCATGACCTTCCAGTTAATTAATTTGTATACATTTGCACCACTTGTTTCTGCAGTTGCTGAATTCGTGCCATTCTCATTTGACATAATGTAACCCTCCCTGTTCAACAATACACAGCGATCAGCGGGTGCGCGCTCATCCCTCTGACCTTATTGTTCGATTATGGGATAATTTTACATGATTTTTCAGAAATTCGTCAATGTTCCAATTGATTAATCTTCTTCTCCTATTTTCCTGCATTTGGTAGTATGAAACACTTCATAATCCTTATACATTTTCTGTATATAGCTATTCCTGTTTTTCAAAATATCCTCTTTTTTTCCTTTAAAAACGCGAAAATTCCGGGAAAGTTTTCTTTCCCGGAACCCATTGTTTTCTGCTTCCTCATTTCTGTTCATTTTCGTATCTGTTTTACATCATTTAGTAGCAACCGTTGTGCTGTAGCCTTACTTTCCCCCCTCCGGCTCTCTGCCCTGTATCCATTCCACCACCGGCTCCAGATATTTCCGGTCCGTCCAGTCGCATTTCTGCCCTACAGCGCAAAGCAGCGCTTTCATCCATGGCTCGCATTCCGCCGGATCCTTTTTCGCCACCGATTTCTGCAGCATCCGGCACAGGGTTCTGTCCACAAAGGTCATCCGTTCCTCATCCCAGGCCCCGCGCCCGTAAAACAACGGAATTTCGGAAAGCTCCCCTTTCAGATTATGCGCACGAAGCAATTCCATGGCTTTCTCATCATAGGGTGATGCTCCTACGCAGAATACGGCGATTTTTTTCTCCTTCAGTCGGGCAAAATGCTTCTTCAGAAAGGACAGCCCCGCGATGCCGGAAGCATAGATACCTCCGCACAGCACGAGAATATCATACGGCTCCGCCTCTTCCGGCCTGGCTTTCTTCGCGTTCACACACGCGAATCCGGTCATTTCGGCCAGCCACCGGACATACTTTTCCGTAGCGCCGTATTTTGACTGATATATCAGAATGCCTGTTTCCATAACTCATCTCCTCCTGCTCCCTGCTGTTTTTTCTCCGTCATTTTCACCGGTTTCTTCCGTTGCATTCACTGCTTTTCCTCCGTCAGCGCCTGTTCCACAGCCTTCAGAATACATTTGCTGCTCACTGTCGCGCCGGAGACGCTGTCCACCTGCAGGGACTGCTGCTCCAGCACCGTCCCGCAGACTGCCTCGGCCTTCTGACCAAGCCCGCAGAAATGCTCCAGGATCTCGATATCCGTCATCCTGTGATTCTCCAAGGTCACTTCCGCCTTCACAGATACCGGCGCAATGGAATATTCTCCGGAATACTTTCCATCCTCCAGCGCCGCAAAATCCGGTTCCGATATCGGAATGCTCTTCGCTCTGGCAGTGATGCCGTTTAATACGGCTCCGCCGCCAACCAGAACTGCGGCAGCCGCACATGCGGCAATCAGAATTTTTCTGCTTTTCTTCACGGCTTTTCTCCTTTACTGTGGGTTTTCCTTCTGCATCAGCTCCCAGAATGCCCGATAGGCTTCCTCCTGCTGCTCAAAAATCTCCGACGCCGGAATCCCGGGCGTGGTCATGGCGAAGATCGCGCCGATCCCTATCGTATAAATCAGCATATTCAGATGCAGCTTCCTGGCCTGCTCCTCGGTAATCCTCAGCTTCTCCGCCAGAAATCCCGCCATATGCGGCCCGGCCTCCACCCGGTACAGCTCCTCCAGAGAGGAAATTCCTTCTCTGCGGTGCAGGATAAAGAGCCGGAACAGGTGAGGCTCTTCCTCGGCCAGCCGAACGTAGGCCCGCCCCGTGCTCCGGAACGGATCCTCCGGATCCATATGCTCCGCGGCATACTTTTTTACAAATTCCCGGACCTTCTCCGTCACCTCCCGGCGCAGCCCTTCCATATTCCGACAGTAGCTGTATATGGGCTGCACCGAACAGCCCAGCCGCTCCGCAATATTCTTTACCAGCACCTGCTCCATGCCGCCGCTTCTGGCCAGTTCAAAAGCCGCGTCCACCACCATTTCCTTCGTAATCCTCTGTCTGGGCATTTCCGTTCTCTCCTTTATTTTCAAACAGCGCACGCATGGTCAGCCGGAATTCCCGACAGCAGTTCCCTTCCGGGCTTTTCCTGTTCTTTCTGCTTTTTCTGTTTCCGCCGGCGCCTTCCCGTACACATTATAATTATTTTATATAAATTATTTATATAAAATAATTATATATTGTCCCGGCAGCTTCCGCAAGTAAAATTTATGTAAAAAGAGAGCATATCCCGCCGTCATTCCGGTTTGAGATGCTCTCTTTTTATCCGCGTATCAGATGCTTTTTTCCCGCCGTTCTGCTTTTCCGGCCTTTTCGCCGGACGGGTCAGGGCGAAAAATTCTCTCCTTCTCCGTTTCCGGCGTCCGCTTTATCCAGAGCGGCGTCAATCGCTTCCAGCAGCAACATGGAAGTATATTTATTTTCCTCAGAATAGGCAATGTCAGCCGTAGACTGGGATTCGTATATCTGCTCCGCAATATCCTCCAGCGTTGGCTCCATCAGCGGATACATGACCGTAGCCGTCTCACTTAAATTTACCAGCTCAATGGAATTGATATGGTTAGCGTCTACAGTCACCTGCACATCAAAGGAGTTGTCGTTTAACTCTATAGTGGAGGTATATACGCCGGGAATATACAGCGTCTCCTCCGCAGGCTGGCTGCCCGTCTCCTGTTCGCCCCTTCCTCCGAACATGACACAGACCACGATGATCATCACTATGGCCAGCGCGAGAAAGATGGCGGTGTAGGCGACCTCTTTTCTATGTAAAACAACGATTTTCGTTCTGGAACTCATGGGCGGTAAACTCCTTTTCGCGTTTTCTATATATGATATGACGCGGAAAAGGAAAGTATGACCATCCTTTTATTCTTCTGCGGCGTAGGCCTCCCGGCTGACGCGGTAAAGGGTATTTAAAAACACCTGGTTGGGCGTCATAAATGCGGCGGAAACGCGGCAGTCTTTCAATTCTTCAAACCATTTCTCCGCCAGCTTCTCCACTTCTTCATCGGACGCCCCCTCGGGAATCGCCGGATCAGGCATACCGAATACAAAAGGCTGATCCTTATATTTCCTGGCCAGCATCTTCATGTCGTTGATGGGCTGGCCGCACCACATATCCACGCCGGCCTCAATATAGGCCGGAACCAGAGTTTCGTTCTTTCCGCAACTGTGCAGTTCGAAGAACATTCCTCTCTCATGGACGGCGTCCGTCACACGCCGCAGATACGGCACCAGCATCTCCCTGGCCGTCTGAAGAGAGAAGAAGGGGCCGTTCTGGTGTCCCCAGTCGTCATGAATCAGAACGCAGTCAATGTCACAGCATTTCTTCATCCTGTCTATATAATCGATCAGCAGATCGGCATACCGGTCAAAGAAACGGTGCACGCCCTCCTGCTGGTCCTCGTCGATCAGCGCCACGGCCGCGTTGTCCACATCCATCAGAGACATGAGCCGCTCCCAGAAGCCGCTGAGAATTCCCAGCTGATTCATCTGCGGCGTATTCAGATACTCCTTATTCTTCTCCGCGCAGCCTTTCCAGTCCAGCGCGTCCAGATCCGGCATGGTCACATAATCTTCCCACCGGTTAATATCCGGCACCTTGGGGCTGCCCGGCTGCACCGTCGCTCCGGCCGCCACCGGCACATAGACCCAGTCCAGATCAAACCAGGTGCTCCGCATGGTGTTGCTCTCATATTCATAAGGCGGTTCACCGTCAAATACGATATGCGTCGCCACATTGTCCGGGTTCATCCGGGGCCGGAATACGTTCACGTCGCAGAAGGCCCAGCCCGCCGTCGGAACCCAGTAAGGCTTCTTTCCTGTAAAAAGCAGACGGTAATTTTCCTTCGCCGTGATGGGCCGGTTGAACAGCGGCTCCTGCTCCGGTAGTTCAATGCCCATGTTTCTGAACATCTCCGTAGCCCCTGTCCGGTGCGTTCCGATCACCTGAAGTTCCTTTTCATCAAATGGTATCCTGCTCATTCCCATTACTCTCCTTTCACGAAAATGTGTACTTTTGTTTTCTCTATTATGTACGATAAATAATGGAATGAGAATACTTACAATGTTGACATTTTTTTCGGTCTTTACTACAATTTATAGCAAAAGGAGGAACGGCATATGGATTTTACCGTCAGCATTCTGGATTACCAGCTCAACCGTCTCTACCGGACGGAACACAGAGGCTCCTGGAACCACCGGATGATTCTGAAGCAGATTCTTCTGTGGGACAATACCGGCGGCCGTGAAAACGCGCTTTACCTTTTTCCGCAGTTTCTCCAGAATGTAATGCGCCGGCCCTCCGCTCACGATCTGGTGCTTTATATTCTGGAGGAAAGCTCCGCCGGAAAATGCCGGGAGCAGGACGGATATTTTCTCATCTGTCCCGACGGCTGCCTTCTGGACGCCTTCAACCGGGTGCTCCGCCTGTACGATGAATTCCGGACCTGGCTGTGGGAGCTCCAGGAGCTGTCCACCTCCAGCCGCAATCTCCAGAAGCTTCTGGACTGCAGCAGCGCTTATCTGGACATCAGCCTGATCATCGTGGACTATGAATTTCAGTTCGTAGCGTTCAGCGACCGGGAATCCTGTTCCTTCCGCCAGATCTTTTTTCCGGAAAAGGGCCGAATGGATCTGGACGAGATTCAGCAGCTCTATATGAACGACCGGAACTTTGACGAAACTTATACCCGGGAAGGGCTGACGCCGTACCCCATAGCTTCTGAGGAATTCAGAAATTATTATGTAAATATCTATTACCGCAGGCAGTATCTGGCCCGGCTGCTCCTGCTGCTGCCCACCTCCGCCGACTGTCCCGGCTCCCATCTCCTGATGGAGCATCTGGGCGAAGTTCTGACATCCTGCTATCAGTACTATTACGAAACGAAAATGTCTGAACTCCGCAGCTCCGGCATCTACGAGCTGTTCCGCGCCCTCCTGAACGGAGACGAGGTCAGCCGCGAGCAGGCGGACCGCACGCTGCAGACCGCCGGCTGGCGGCCTGCACACACCTACCAGATACTGAAATTTCAGCCGGAACGCCATTCCAGCTCCGGCTTTTCTCTGGACTATTTCTGTATTCAGGTGGAAAATACCTTCTCCGAATGCCTGGCCGTTCAGGCAGAGCACAGCATTTTCTGCGTCCGGAATCTGTCTCTGGCCGAGGACGCGGATACCTTCCGGACCGAACTGCCCTACTTCCTGCGGGAAAGCCTGTGCCGCGCCGGTATCAGCAACACCTTCGCGGACTTTTTCCAGTGCGCGCTTTACGCCGCCGAGGCCTCCGAAGCCCTGGTGCTTGGTTCGCAGGCGGCGCCCACCTTCTGGTATTATAATTTTTCTGATTTTACACTGGAATACATTCTGAAAAAAGCGACGGAATCCTATCCTGCCCGGGAACTCTGCCACCCTGCAGTCAGAACCCTGTACGATTACGATGCAGTCCATCCGGGCAGCGCGCTCACGGAAACTCTGTACCAGTATCTGCAGCAGGGGCTCAGCGCTTCCAGGGCCGCCGAGGCTCTGCACGTCCACCGCACCACCTTCCTGTACCGGATGCGGAAAATCCGGCAGCTCTGCCCCTTCCGCGAGGAAGATATGCAGGAAATCCTGCGTATGGGGCTGTCCTTCTGCCTCTGCCCGGAGCTGGGGACGGGGGAGTGAGGATTCCGGTTTGACGGGGAGGGCGCAGGTTGGGAAAACCCGGACGGAAAGGTACGCCTCTGTTTTTACGATTGCTGGTTTCGGGTCAAAGATAAACTAAACCCTGCCGCGATAAGTCTAAAACCGGGGTCGGAAAGAGAAAACTCCTTCGTCGGACAGTTCTCTTTCCGACCC